>NZ_LWGG01000687.1:0-369 GCF_001635365.1 Oleiphilus sp. HI0128
GGATAAAAGAGATGCCACCACTATCAGACAGGTACAGAGGCACAGCATAAGGATATACGCACTGTGCTTCTGTTTGTTCTGCTGTGTTTCCAGCAGTATTCGAGATGGTTGTGACATCTTGTACTTCTTTTTCGCCTTTAGCAGTTAGCTAAAGCTTAAAGGGTTTAAGCTTCGACTAACATTCGGCCACGCATTTCCATATGCAGTGCATGGCAGAACCAGTGACAGTAGAACCATTGTACGCCAACCTTGTCGGCGGTAAAGGTCACTGACTGGGTTTGCTGAGGGCCAATTTCCATACTGACGCCATGGTTGACCATACAGAAACCATGAGTTACGTCTTCTACCATATCAAGGTTAGTGATCACC
>NZ_LWGG01000688.1:0-331 GCF_001635365.1 Oleiphilus sp. HI0128
TGGAGCCATCATACATAACCCGCTTTTTCTCTGTCATGGCATAACGTCTACCCCGATTGTTATATAAGAATCTGCTGTTTGGATTTAATCCCTGGTATTGAGCGCTACCAATGACTGTTCCCCACTTTTTCTTAAGGCGATACTCAATCCAATCCTGGATTATTTCGCGACTTACTGGATTAGTAAGCCAAATAGTTCGTGGCTTAAGGCGCTTACAGATCTTGGCAGGAAGATGAATTTCTTTTCTTAATTCACCTGTAGAGTTTAAAAGAGATCCAGTTTCGATTAATGCGATTTCACTGACTCGCATAGCAGCATGAGAGAGAACCAG
>NZ_LWGG01000689.1:0-605 GCF_001635365.1 Oleiphilus sp. HI0128
GTATTCTTGAACAAGGCTGACTTGTTGGCTGAAGACTGTGGTGGTGCAGGTTCAGAAGAATACAACGAGATGCTTGAATTGGTTGAAATGGAAATTCGTGAGTTGCTAGACACTTATGAGTTCCCAGGTGATGATACGCCAATTATCGCAGGTTCTGCTTTGATGGCATTGAACGGCGAAGATGATAACGAGCTAGGTACAACTGCTGTTAAGAAGTTGGTTGAGTCGCTAGATTCTTATATTCCAGAGCCAGAGCGTGCTGTAGATCAGCCATTCCTAATGCCTGTTGAGGACGTGTTCTCAATCTCAGGTCGTGGTACGGTTGTAACGGGTCGTGTTGAGCGTGGTATCATCAAAGTTGGTGAAGAAATCGAGATTGTTGGTATCAAGGAAACTCAAACCACTACTTGTACTGGTGTTGAGATGTTCCGTAAGCTTCTAGACGAAGGTCGTGCGGGTGAGAACGTTGGTGTTCTTCTGCGTGGTACTAAGCGTGACGAAGTTGAGCGTGGTCAGGTTCTATGTGTGCCTGGTTCTGTTAAGCCTCACACTAAGTTTGAAGCTGAAGTATATATCTTGGGTAAAGATGAAGGTGGTCGTCATAC
>NZ_LWGG01000690.1:0-5102 GCF_001635365.1 Oleiphilus sp. HI0128
CGTTGCCCAGCAAGTGAAGCAAGTGTTGGAAGAAGAGCAGGTTTCGCAACGATTTCTTTCTGGCCGTATTAATTTTTGTACTCTGATGCCAATGCGCAGCGTACCGTTTTCATTAGTGTGTTTATTGGGTTTGAATGAAGGAAAGTATCCAAGGCCTGAAAACAAACCAAGCTTTGACTTAATGGCACGGTCTCCGGGGCGAGTTGGCGACCGCTCACGACGTGATGATGACCGCTACCTGTTTCTGGAGGCTTTGCTGAGTGCCAGGAATTATCTGTATATCAGCTATACGGGTCGCAATATTAGCGATAATTCTATTCGCTACCCCTCTGTACTAGTGAGTGAGCTACAGGATTATTGCCGCACGTATTTTAAAATAGAGAACGAAGCAGATGCCGATGTAGTGGAGTTGTGGACCAAGCAGCACCGCCTGCAAGCTTTTCACTCCGACTATTATTGTGAAAAAGTTTCTGAATCGCACAGTGAAAAAATACTAGACAAAAGCTACAACATGGACTGGATGACACTGTTTTCGCCAAAGCAGGAAGACCTTTCCAGAGGCTTGGAACTTGAGTCTAGAGAAGAGGATGAAACAAATGCCAATGTTCTGGAAATAGACGCGCCTCCATTACATCAGTTCGATATGTTTGCTGAGCCTCAAAGTGATCAACTCGTCGAAGACGATGAAACAGAAATACAGATCCAAAGTCTGTCTTTGGAAGAATTGCTTAGCGCCTTGTCTTCACCTCTTAAGTACTACTATCAGAAAATACTTGGTTTGAAGGTTAGCAAACTGCCAGATGATCTGGAAGAAAGTGAAGCCTTTGCATTGGACCGTTTGGATATCTATGCACTAAAGGGTGATATCTTAAGAACTGTCGTCAAGGACATGCATAAGGAAGTCGATTCTGACACGCTTACACAAGCGTGTTTTGATCAGTGGCGCTTATCAGGGAGGCTGCCAAAAGCACCTTTAGATGAAACTTACTTTGCTCAAGCGAAGGATGAACTTGTCGATTTATCTACCTATATTGAGCGAGCTTTAGCGAAAGAAGCGTCAACTTTGGTTATCGACTTCCAGCTTTCTGGTAAGCGCATAGTTGGTTCACTAGTCCTACTGGATAGCGCTGTTTGCGAGTTTAGTTTGAGCCGGAGTTCGCCAGCGTTGTTCTTTTCTAGCTGGGTAAAACATGTTGTGGTCAACTATCTATTTCACCATCAAGTTGCACCGGGTCACGAGACGGGACTTGAGCTAAAAACCGAGTCAAGGTTGATTAATGCAGAGCAAGTAACGATCTTTCCTGAATTGAGTGCTGCTGACGCAAAATCTTATATGGAGGGTTTGCTAGAGCTCTTTACGCTAACAGGGCAAGAAGCACTGCCATTCCTACCGAAGACTGCCTTTAGTTGGATATTTGAAGGCGAGTCAAAAGCGAGAAAAATATTTGAAGGTAACAAACAGGGCTACAACGCGCGTGAAGGTGAAATGGATGACCCTTATTGGCAGCGCTATTGCCTTTATACTGATCACGCCGAGGTTCGAGTTTTACCTGATATAGAGTCGCAGCGACTTGTTAAGCAAGTTGCTGCCTATAAAGAAGAGTTTATTTTCACCGACTTGCAAGGGGAGGTTCTAAAATGAAAACGCTAGACCTCTGTCAGTTCCCGCTTGATTCATTGTCACTAATTGAAGCGAGCGCAGGAACCGGGAAAACCTATGCGGTCGCCAATCTCTACTTACGTTATTTGCTAGAACAAAAGCTCGGGGTAGATGAAATTCTGGTAGTGACCTTTACCGAGGCAGCAACGCAAGAGCTTCGTGATCGAGTCCGTGCACGAATTCAGGAGCTTTCCCAGGTATTAAATGGTGAACCTAGTGACGATGAGGTGCTGAATTATTTGTACCAACAATCATCGGATATTGAGGCAGATAAACTTCGTTTAAGAATCGCAGAACGTCAAATAGACCAATCTGAAATCCATACAATTCATGGTTTCTGTCAGCAGCTTCTGGCGCGTCATGCATTAGATTTAAATGTCGCTTTTACGCAAAACCTGATGGAAGACACCAAGCCTCTGTTGCTGCGGGTCTGTGAGGATTACTGGCGCCAGGAAGTCTTTGCTCTACCACAAGAGTTGTTACTAGAGGTCTATAGTAACTGGGCGACGCCTGCAGAACTGATGTCGTCTCTTGAACCTTTGATTAATAGACGACCAGATGTATTCACACCAGCTGTACTTGAGGGTGGTCTTTCAGCCTGGGAGCAGCATTACCATGCCACAATTGATTGGTATCAAACACTTCGCTCACGAACCTTAGATAGCATCGATGAAGTACAGAAACTTGTCGCTGAATCAATGCTAAAAGGCGTGAACCATAAGAATAAATGGCTCACTTTGATTCGCGAATGGTGCGAAGCCGAGTTCACAAGTTTCGACTTTCCTAAAGCCAGTAAACGTAAGAATCTGTTTGAAGTCTTTACTCCAGGGTATTTAAGCCAAGACGTGAAGAAGGGTGGAGTGCCTCCAGAGCATGCCTACTTCAATTTTGTAGAAGCGCACCTGAGAAAACTTCCAGTTGGCTCACGCGAAGTGTTCTTGGTGCAAAGCTTCCAGGAGATCAGTAAACGGTTCAATGAAGAGAAAGAACGGCAACAAGCTGTCAGTTTTGATGACCTGATATTGAACGTAGCGAATGCTTTGTCTGACGAAGATACACGTAATATATTAATTAATACGGTGCGCGAGCGCTTTTCAGTAGCGTTGATTGATGAATTTCAAGATACCGATCGTGAGCAATACCATATCTTTTCGAGTATTTTCTCGTCAAGCATTGAGTCTCGCAAAGATGCCTCGATGGTGCTTATTGGTGACCCTAAGCAAGCAATCTATGCTTTTCGAGGCGGGGATATCGCCACCTACCTCAGAGCTAAGCAGGATATTGACAAACACCCGCGTGGCCACCAGTTCACAATGGATACCAATTGGCGTTCTTCGCCTGAGATGGTCACAGCAGTAAATCAGGTATTCCAGCGCGAATCGAATCCATTTATCGCAGAAGACATCCCTTTTAACGCTGTAAACGCGGCGAAGAGTACACCCGAGCACTTGCGTGGTCAGCCTGCGTTTTGCATCACTCAAGTAAGACCTGAAGGACGTGATATAAAAGCGATGACCTCCATACTTGCCGATCATTGCGTCCAACAAATTCTTGCATTGCTGACTGAAGGAAAGGCCGCTTACTCAGACATTGCCGTATTAGTTCGTTCAGGAAAAGAGGCCGAGCTAGTTAAGCAACGCCTTGCACGCTATGGCTTAAGTGCAAGCTACGAAGGCAAGAGCAATATTTACGATAGTGAAGAAGCGCAGGCCATTTATCGCTTGCTTGCAGCGATAGCAGAGCCGGGTGATGAGTATCTGCTAATGAGCTGTCTGTCTGAATTATTCTTTTGCATCGACGACGAACGCCTCTTGGATATTCGAAATAACGATAGTGTTTTGGAGTATTATCTTGAGCTGTTTAATGACTTGCATAAATGTTGGAATCGCCATGGAGTCTTAGCCGCGATACGTGACGCTATGAGTCGCTTGGGTGTCTATGCATCTTGGCACCAGGATGCCTCACAGTTCCAGGACTGGGAAAGACGCCTTAGTAATGTTAATCAGCTAGCGGAGTTATTACAAAGTCAGGCGCAAGTCACACGTGGTCACTTTGCGCTACTGCGTTGGTTTCGTCAGAATATTTCAGCGTCGGTACTGGCTGATGATGAGAGTCGTCTACGTCTTGAAAGTGATGAACAGCTAATTCGTATCGTCACGATTCACAAAAGTAAGGGCTTAGAGTATCCCTATGTCTTTCTACCGTTTGTATTCACAGGCCGTGGTGCTGATATGGCGTGGTTTTATGATCAGAGCGGCAAGTTAAACCTCGACTTACTCAAGCAAGAGTCAAATGTCAGTTTGGTGGACCGAGAGCGGCTGGCTGAAGATATCCGCTTATTATATGTCGCACTGACACGAGCAAAATATCAATGCTTCCTTGGTACCTACTTTTATAAAGGCGCGGGCGTACTTAGTTTGGGGGTAGCGAAAACTGCCTGGGCTTATCTGCTTGACCGTGAAGCAATACTTGAAGGTTTGGACGAGGATAACTACCGTTCGGCTTTAGAGGGTTTGGCTGCACAATCAAATGGTGTCATTCAATTTAACTTACTCGACGAAGATGATTTAAGCGAGAGCCTAAAGCAACATCGTTTTGCGCACTTTAAATCAGAACAGGGTCGTGACAAGGGTCGGCAAGAGGCGATTGCTTGTGAACTGCTAGATAGAGGGTTGAGTAGCCAATGGCGAGTTCAAAGCTTTACCGGGCTAATGCAGGAAAGCCATGCGCGTCAGCATATTACGACATCACCAGGCTCCAATAGTCGCACGCCGTCGAAAGAGCCCGTAGCGGAAAGCGAAGAGCGAGAGTTAAGCATTTTTGACTTTCCCCGAGGTAGTAAGGCGGGTACTTTTTTACATACCTTGTTTGAAAGTATTGAATTCGAAACGGCTCAGCCGCTCACCAAACTACGCTCAGATGGCCAGCCTCTGAGCCTACGAGACATGATTGCAGAAAAACTGTCATTAAGTCGCCTTGTTGATGAAGGCGCTTTGCCTTTTTGGTCTGCCTATTTAAGCGAGTGGTTAAAAAATATTCTAGATGCCAAGCTAAGCGACAACTTTTCCTTATCGCAATTGCCACTAAGTGACTTTCAAGCAGAAATGGAGTTTTACTTTAAAGTTCAGCGCTGCCAAATCGGGCGTATTAATGAATTGCTTCAGTCGTACGCGTCGACCGTTCCAACACTTGAGTTTGCTTCATTTGAAGGGCACTTAAAAGGCGCCATTGACTTGGTTTTCGTCAAAGAAGGGCAGTACTTTCTGCTAGATTACAAATCGAATTACCTAGGCGATCAACTTGAAGATTATACGCACGACAAACTTTCTGAAGCGATGCTTGATCACCGCTATGACTTACAGTACCTCATCTATAGTCTTGCCTTACATCGCTATCTAAAAGCACGCTTGGGAGCTGCTTATCGTTATGAACGAGATTTTGG
>NZ_LWGG01000691.1:0-402 GCF_001635365.1 Oleiphilus sp. HI0128
ATTGTACCGGTATCAACAGCGCCACTCTGAATAATGCTTGCTGAAATATCGCCATCAATATTGTCCGACGCACTCGCATCCGCATCATTGTAGACACTACCTAGAGCGATATTAATGCTGCTGTCACCATTAAGCGTAATGACTGGGGCAGTAAAGTCGTTCACATTTACTGTACGTGTTTGCTGTACGGCAGGGTTGCCGTTGGAGTCACTGACATCGTAGGTGATCACGTAGGTACCAGTAACACTGGAATCTACGGTAGCACCACCGACGATGATGTTAGTTGAGATATCACCATCCAGCGCATCGCTTGCAGTCGCGCCAGCATCGGTATAGGGGGTATTTAGTTCATGGTTAAGTGGGCTGCTACCTAGGAGAGTGATGCTAGGTGCGCCAGTATCT
>NZ_LWGG01000692.1:0-562 GCF_001635365.1 Oleiphilus sp. HI0128
CTGCCCGCTGTCACTTCAAGGCTTTTTTTAATACCGGACTTAGTCTGCTTACGTAGCTCAAAGCGTAATTCTCTAATCGCAGTTTTTTGTGCTGAATTGAGCTTCGAGTGATCAGCTTCTGCTAGTGCATTTTTTACATCTGCCCACATAAGCGGCCAGGTCGTTAAAGAGATATCGATCACTTCTGCATCATTGAGTAGCTGAAGATTATTTCGAAGCCTAAGGTCACCTACATCAATCCATGGCGCAGCGTTTACCGTGGCAGCCATAACAAGAGAAAGGGACATTACAAGGGTGCTGAGAAGCTTAGATTTGATAGACACGAATTAGACTTTTTAGTGGTTGATTCTATGGCTGGGCATTATAGGGGTTTTGCACTTAAAGGTAAAAGCGAAAAGAACTTAAACCACAGAGGACACCGAGCGCTTCGCTACACAGAGGAAGAGATGGAGACACACCTAAAAAGGCTTTTATCTTTTCTCTGTTTTTATCTTTTCTCTGTGTAGGCCGCAGGCCTCTCTGTGCCCTCGGTGGTGAACCGTCTTTTGTGTTTTGATCTTTA
>NZ_LWGG01000693.1:0-1422 GCF_001635365.1 Oleiphilus sp. HI0128
TTAATTTTAAGTTATTGATTTAAGTTGAACCGAGATTTTATCTTATTGAAACTAATGCTGCCTACTAATTTTTCACCTAACGCTTTTATAAACGGCGCACGGCTCTATCGTGCGTCCAACGCAGGCCACGTGTTTTTGTGGCCGGAGTGATGTTTGATGAACTGGTTAGATGTTTTAGAACACCCAACTACACCAAACACCACGTTAAAACCTTTGTACTTGCCCAGAGACAAAAACACCCTAGATGGCGACTTTACCGGACTCCCTAAGAACACACCACCGACGAGGCCTCTACAAATTCAAATGTGCCTGAGAAGCTTAAACAGCAGAGCGGAACAGTGGGAAAACGTGCCACCTACCCTAAAACTTTACACGGAGGAATACATGATAAGAAACGAGCATTCCCTGCCGAATATTGAGCCCTAAACCTTAAGAGCCAAAAAACATTTAACGCTTTTATAAACGGCGCACGGCTCTATCGTGCGTCCAACGCAGGCCACGTTTCTTTGTGGCCGGAGTGATGTTTGATGAACTGGTTAGATGTTTTAGAACACCCAAGTAGAACAACACCACGTTGTGTAGCCGAAGGCGGAACTTTAGTTCGTTGCCTGTGGCTAAAATAATTAAGTTGACGACTTTACCGGATTCCCTAGGAACACACCACCGACGAAGCCTCTACAAATTAAAATGTACCTGAGAAACTTAAACAGCGGAGCGGAACAGCGGGAAACCGTGCCACTTACCCTAAAAACTTAAACGGAGGAATGTATGAAAAGAAACGAGCACTCCTTGCCGAGTATTGAGCCTTAAACCTAAAGGCCAAAAAACATTTAACGCTTTTATAAACGGCGCACGGCTCTATCGTGCGTCCAACGCAGGCCACGTTTCTTTGTGGCCGGAGTGATGTTTGATGAACTGGTTAGATGTTTTAGAACACCCAACTACACCAAACACCACGTTAAAACCAAAGTGCTTGCCCAGAGACAAAAACACCGTAGATGGCGACTTTACCGGATTCCCTAGGAACACACCACCAACGAAGCCTCTACAAATACAAATGTGCTTGAGAAGCTTAAACAGCAGAGCTGAACAGTGGGAAAACGTGCCACCTACCCTAAAAATTTAAACGGAAAGGTGCCAGATTAGAAACGTGCATTCCTTGCCGAATACTGAGCCTTAAACCTAAAGGCCAAAAAACATTTAACGCCGCAATTTGCGGACGGAGTGGGATGGCGCTTTTTGTGCTCCGCACAAAACGTGACAGCACACGGAGTTCCGCAAGATTGCCTTGTTAACTTGCAAGTGCACTGAGTACTCCCATGACCGGTAACGCAATAATTAGAACTAGTAATAAGTATGCATAAATTACTAACAGAAAGCGCGTAAAAGAACTAAAGCCGTCACTAATTTTGTTAAAAGACT
>NZ_LWGG01000694.1:0-741 GCF_001635365.1 Oleiphilus sp. HI0128
CAAACACCACGTTAAAACCTAAGTGCTTGCCCAGAGACAAAAACACCTTAGATGGCAACTTTACCGGATTCCCTAGGAACACACCACCGACGAAGCCTCTACAAATTCAAATGTGCCTGAGAAGCTTAAACAGCAGAGCGGAACAGTGGGAAAACGTGCCACCTACCCTAAAACTTTAAACGGAGGAATACATGATAAGAAACGAGCATTCCCTGGCGAATATTGAGCCTTAACCCTAAAGGCAAAAAAACATTTAACGCTTTTATAAACGGCGCACGGCTCTATCGTGCGTCCAACGCAGGCCACGTTTCTTTGTGGCCGGAGTGATGTTTGATGAACTGGTTAGATGTTTTAGAACACCCAAGTAGAACAACACCACGTTGTGTAGCCGAAGGCGGAACTTTAGTTCGTTGCCTGTGGCTAAAATAATTAAGTTGACGACTTTACCGGATTCCCTAGGAACACACCACCGACGAAGCCTCTACAAATTAAAATGTACCTGAGAAACTTAAACAGCGGAGCGGAACAGCGGGAAACCGTGCCACTTACCCTAAAAACTTAAACGGAGGAATGTATGAAAAGAAACGAGCACTCCTTGCCGAATATTGAGCCTTAAACCTAAAGGCCAAAAAACATTTAACGCTTTTATAAACGGCGCGCGTCTTTTTGCGCGTCCAGTGCAGCCCACGTTCCTTTGTGGGCGGAACGAGGTTTGATAAACTTGTTAGGCACTTAGCAGTT
>NZ_LWGG01000695.1:0-460 GCF_001635365.1 Oleiphilus sp. HI0128
ATAGTCGAATTAACTTTGTTACCCCAGAGCAAAGGCACTTAGGTCTGGATGAAGAAATATTATCGAAGAGGGATGAGCTTTATCGCAAGATGAAAAGAAAGAACCAAATAAGGTGGTCAAAAGCTACGCGGAACTGGGAGAAAGTGGGTGACGTTAAGTTGAACCCGGAGAAGGAAAAACAAGCAGCTTAAATGCTCAGGCGACAACTACCTTGAAAAACGCCGGTATCGGCTGCTTCTAGTTTGTCAGGCTTTTTTCCGCGTTTAGCCGGTGTGACCTGAACACGGTGTTTGCTGTTCGGTGCGAAGACTCCGTGGAATCGGGTGAGGTTGACGCGCGGCTTGGGTACCAGTGCAGCCAGCTTGGCCATGAAGTCCATGGGTTCGAAGATCACATGGGTTGTGCCATTGCGATACGGGGTTTTGAGTTCATACCGAACGTGTCCATTGGAGGTCAATGC
>NZ_LWGG01000696.1:0-13995 GCF_001635365.1 Oleiphilus sp. HI0128
TAAATATCGCCGCCTGACTGAATACCCACAGTAAAAAACTTAGTATCCGTTTTAGCACTAACAAAAATAATGGGGAACCATATAGAGGTATCTTGACGAATAATTTTAGTCGTTTCAAAACCGTTAAGACCAGGCATTTCAACGTCCATCAAAATCAAATCGACTTTCTCTTGCCGACAGAGGTCAATTGCATCCTGTCCACATTCGGCCTCGATGACATCATGCCCAAGCCCGGCAACTACTGCTAGAGACACAAACCTCATAGAACGCTGGTCATCAACAATCAGTACTTTCATAACTCACTCAACTTTTATTAGTCATTACATGCTCAGATCGCTATGGCTAGTTAACGGCCTTTAGTATACTGAGCAACTTATTATGAGAGCGGCCATAATGAAGCACCACAATTGTTACAAGATAAAATCGTTTGTGCTCTAAAGTAGAGTATAGAGTATGCCCAAGCATTTTTCTTACACAAGACGACTCGATTCATAATTTTTTGCGCTCTGATAAAAAACTGTTAACCCAAGTGCAAATAACTACTTGAACAGCCGAAAAATACTGTTAAAGTGCGCACGTCTGGATTCCATAGGACTACATATATCTCTCGCCACGCCCAGAATTGGCAGAGCACCCTATATGTTAAGAATCCATTTGCACTGCACAACAAACTTAGAATAGACGCACCCATGACAGAAACCCCACTGATTCGCCAAATTGTTTCTCGACCCGCACTCAGTTTTATTATCACTCTGGCAATTATCCTCGTATCAGCATTTCTCGCGGCTCAAGTAACAAAAAACACCACGCCCTATTTCTTGGACCGCACCCACACAGAGCGCGTTAAAGAAGATCTGATGACAGATATTTTTGAGCGATCCAGAGAAACCATTGTTATTATTCTCGAGGCAAAATCTGGCGATATTTTTTCTGCAGAGTCACTGAGCTTATTAGAAACTATTCATAAGACTCTAGACTCCGTTGACTTGATAGAAATGATCAATCCTAAACTCAACACAGGCAAGTCACTCGATAAGGCCAGCTTAATCAGTCAATATAACCAAAGCCTGGCGGCGGCTAAAAACGAGCAAGAATCTAAGGAAATAGAAGCATTACTAGGCCAATACCTCTTCCCTATTCGCAATATCAAGTCACTACTAAATAGTGATGACATTTTCATGCTTGAAGATGAGATCACCATTGCCCCCAACTTCGAGCAAGAAAAGATCGCTCAATGGCAACAGAATCAAGGCAAAGAAATATTAGATAACCCTCTGTTTACGGATGCTTTGGTTAGCCCAGACGGCCGCGCAATGGCAATTAATCTTGAACTAAACATCGATACCGACGATAGCGCAAGCACTACTGCGATATTCAATAAGGTTCAAGGGTTGATAAAACCCATCGTTGAATCAAGTAATTTCGATCTCTACTTTTCTGGCTCACCAGTCGTAAATGTAGAAATTTCTAATGTTATGGAAAAGGATAATCAACGCTATTTCCCTTTAATCGTCCTATTAATAGCATTAACACTGGCCTATTTATTTCGCAGTGCCTGGGCCCCGTTCTTTGCGCTCAGCGTATCAATTATCAGTATCGTCATCACCTTTGGACTCATGACCTTGCTGGGCATATCCCTGAATATCGTGACCACGATGTTGCCGATATTCATTATCACCATTGGCGTAACAGATGCCATTCATGTTCTTTCCGAATCTAAATTAGACCAAAACAAAACAAGTAAGCAAGAAGCAACTATTGCTAAAGTCAGTAAACTTTTTCGCGCAATGTTGCTTACGTCGCTGACGACAGCTCTTGGTTTTTTCTCACTTTCATACACCGAAATTACTAATATAAAAGAATTCGGCATCATGGTTGGAATCAGCGCTATTGTCGCGTTTATTATTTCTGTAACGGTGCTGCCTACTTTAATGGCAAATATAAATTTTTCTTCAGGAACAACTCAGCGCCCCATTCGTTTCTTTGAGGCTTTAGAAAACATTGCTAAAAAGCAAACCATTTCTCGTTGCTTCGCACTGCTATTCCTTTTAGTCGTCTTCTCCTTAATCGGGCTTCCTAATTTCTACGTTGACCAACAAAACCTTCACTCCTTCAAAGCCCAGACTCAACTGAGGCAAGATGATGCCAGAATCAACGAGTTACTAGGTGGCACCGTACCAGTGAACGTATGGATAAGCTCAGATGAGCAAAATGGCATCCTTTCTCCTGAGGTATTACGAGTGATAGAAAAACTCGAAGCGCAAGCTAAGCGTCATGATGCAGTTGGCTACACAAGCTCAATATCTGGTTTTATCAAACAGCTACACAAAACCTTATCGCCCAATGATGACAAGATACAAAGCTCAGAGCTAAGTCCGGAGCTTATATCCCAATATTTATTTTTGTTAGAGGGCGGCCCCTCACGAGACCTTGAGTCTATTGCCAAAGTGGGCCCTTACAATGAAACTCGCGTGGTAATCATGTCCAAAACAGATGGCTCCAAGCAGTTACAGCAACTGTTAGACGATCTAGGCCCTATTGCTGAAACCTTACCTGAAGGGGTTTCGTTTAGATTCACCGGCTACGGGAGTATGAATGCTGCCGCCTCAAAAGAAATTATCCAAGGACAACTTTCCAGCATTATCATTTCGGTTGTCGGACTTTTATTGGTTTTGTGCACGATCTACCGCTCAATCCGTATTGGAATAATCGCTATCTTCCCACTAAGCATGTCATTACTGGTCATGTTCGGACTGATGGGTTTATTGCAGATTCCTTTAGATATCGGCTCTAGTCTGCTATGCGGCATTGCCTTCGGCATCGGCATCGATTACTCCATACATATCGTCGAAGCCTACTTACGAAACTTAAAAGCACTTCAATCTAGGGATGCCGCAGCTCAAGCAGCCCTGACAGATATCACCTTCCCAATATTAACCAGCGCTTTTACCATTGCATTAGGCTTCTCAATCCTCTTGTTGTCAGAGTTTCAGCCTATTTTCAACCTCGGACTTCTCATTAGTATTACCATGCTAGTGTCTGCGCTATGTACACTTTTTATCATGCCAAACCTTCTGAAATTAGCTAAGGTAGGAAAAGTAGTAGAGCAGGAAGAAGAGCTCGAACCTTCGATGCTTGCAGAGGGCTAACCAGCCCTACTCAAAAACCTTATATTTTTTGATATACCTGAGTGCAAAAGGCGTCTCGATTAGCATATATGTCAGTAAACTAAACCAGAACCAGTTAGTCTCTAGAATGATCAACGATAACTTGAGGTCTTGACCTTGATATAAGCTGCCAACCACCAAGAGAGATATCACCATAGCAGCCAAGTCGTTCGTAAATAGTTTGTTCAAATCTCGCCCCGCAAACCGAGGATAAACGAACAAATAAGTAAGCGTCACCAATAGGAAATTGATCAATAAAATAAGAGCTTCAGCTTGCATAATCATTCCGATTCAAACTTGTAAACAGCCATCATACCTCGAACTGATAACAAAGTGACTAATAACAAACGTTAGTTGTAATAACGACACAATCTAAAAGCGACACTCCAAACCGGCCAAACTCTACTACACTAATATCACTACCGACATAATAACTAAGTTAGCCTGCTTTTTTGAAATCAGATATCTAGATTTGAATTGGCTTATAAACGGTTAGGTATATGAAGCGTACAAGTGCCACAATTAAAGCATTAACCCTGCTTTTGTTAGTCAGTTTCCATTCACTCTCTAAGGCTGAAACTATCCAAATAGCCAGTGGAGAATATCCGCCGTGGACCTCACAATCACTGCCGGGTGGAGGCTACATTAATCGTCTAGTTAGCGAAGCGTTTAAGCTCCACAACATTGACGTCAAATTTGACTATCTCCCTTGGAAAAGAGCCCTAGAAGCGACTCGAATCGGTAATTATCACGCCACGTCTTTTTGGGGGGAAAGTGAAGAAAGAAGACAAGACTTTCTCCATAGCCAAACGATCGAGAATATCTATTTTGTCTTTTTCTACACTAAAAAACGCTTTAACGGCCCGTTCAAATGGCAAAGCCTTGATGAACTAGGCCGTTTAAAAATTGGCGCTACGCGGAGCTATACTTATAACGATGAATTTTGGCGTTTATACAAGCAAGACAGGTTAAGAGTGTCAATTAGCAATACAGATATAGATAACTTGCGAAAACTAATCAGCGGAACAATCGACTTATTTCCTATCTCTGAATTCACAGGAAAGTACCTGCTTCATAGAAACTTTTCACCAGCTGAAATAGAATCGATCGGAATCAACACTAAAGCACTCAGTGAAGGTAAAAACTATATTTTATTTTCCAAAACCCAGCCAGACAGCCAATACTATCTAAATATTCTGAATGCCGGGCTCGAAGCGCTCAGACAAGAAGGTAAATTTCGAATTTTCCAAGAAGAAATGTTTAAATGAAACAGCTCTATTTATCTCTCATATTATTATTTGGTTTCAGTTTTTATGCGCTGGCTAGCAATCAGCCAATCAGCTTTGATCACAGTACCGAAAACATAGTTCTAGCCAATCATATTGTATATTTTGAAGATAAAGACCACTCACTGACGCCTGGGAATATCCACACAATACAGAATACTCAATGGCAATCTTTACCTGAAGGTCGTGCCAACTTTGGTTTTTCAAGTAGTGCTTATTGGTTTCGCTTTGCTGTACAAAACGAGACGCCTGTTGATATACCCGCTTACCTACACGTCAACTATAGCCAGCTAGATAATATACAGTTGTTTCACAGCATTCCAGGTTCACCTTCTCATTCGGTGACTCTAAAAAAACTTGTCGAAACCGGAGACCGATTCAATTTTGCACAAAGACCCATCGAGTTTCCTACTTTTGTTTTACCGCTTGAGCTCTCTGCCGGGCAGCCTCAAGAGTACTTTGTGAAGGTGAGCAGTGAAGGCTCTCTTCAGGTTCCTATGCAACTATGGGAGCAAGAGAGTTTTCTACTACAAGCGAATAACTCACTATTTCTCTACGGCTGCTTTTTAAGTGCGCTTTTGATTATGAGTGCCTATAACCTGTGCCTGTTTCTAATCATCCGCGACAAAACCTACTTGCTCTACAGCTTTTTCATCCTTTGTATGGCTGGGATGCATAGTTCACTAGATGGCTTTGCCTATCAATGGTTCTGGCCTAGTGCGCCCAGCTGGCATCAAATATCTGCAATTACCTTTATCTCTTTTGGCTTACTATCTACGATGCTCTTCACCCGGACAATACTCCCCATACCAGAGAAAAGTATCCTCTACCGTGGTATCAAGTTGCTTACTTTTTTGACTGTTGTCTCTGCTATCACCAGCCTATTTCTACCCTATCGCCAGGCAGCCATCCTTAATGGTGGCATGACTGTCATAGTGATGAGCAGCGTCACCTTTATCTGCTTGGCAATGCTTCGGTTTAGCCCGCGTATTGCACGCTTCTTCTGCATCGCATGGGGCGCTTACTTTTTGGGTATCGTACTAAAGTCTTCAAGCAAAATGGGCTATTTGCCCTCCTCTACCTTTACCGAATACGCTGGAAATATTGGCGGTGTCGTGGGCATTGTTATTATATCAATGGCATTGGCTGACCGAATCAATAGCGAAAGGCGAGCACGAGAGCAAGCACAATCCCAATCTATTGGTAACCTCAAACGCTTTGAAAACCTCTACCAAAATTCACTTGAGGGAATATTCAGCTACGACAAAAAAGGGACCTTGTTGTCAGCAAACCCAGCCTTTTTGTCACTGATAGGTTTAGAGGATATTCCGTCGTTTAGCGGAAAAACTAAAGACTTAAACGGTTATTACCTTTCAGAAAAAGAGTTCACTGAGTTTTTCAAAGCGGTTAAGAAGTCAGGCCAAGTTGTCGACTACGAAGCTCAGCTCAGCAACTCCCTAGGTGACTCCATGTGGGTGAATATTTCTGCCCGTTATGTGAACGAGCAGGGAAACGAGGAACTGGAAGGAACTCTAATCAATATTAATGAACGAAAAGCCTTTGAACAGCAGCTAAAACATTTGGCTGAGCACGACTCTTTAACAGGCTTTTATAACCGTAGAACCTTTGAGAGTTCAGCAAAAGAGTTATTGCTTAAAGTTCAAGCAGGTGAAGATTCGGCCTGCTTACTATATATGGATCTAGACCAGTTTAAGATTGTGAATGACCTCTGTGGCCACACTGCAGGCGACATCTTGCTAAAAAATATTAGCCAGAAGCTGCTTCAAGAAGTAAAAGCGCTCGGGCCTCAGCAGATCATCGCTCGACTGGGGGGCGATGAATTCGGCATTCTCGTTAGCCAAACAAGTCTTCCCAAAGCAAGGCTTATTGCCGAAAGTCTCAGAGAAGCCGTCGAGAAATTTTTATTTATCTGGGAAGGTAAGCGTTACAGCATTGGCGTCAGTATCGGCTTGGTTGAAATATACCCTTATCACCAGAATGTAGAACAACTACTAGCCATGGCGGATGCTGCTTGCTATATGGCCAAAGACCAAGGGCGTAATCGTGTTCATGTATTCATTGAGTCTGATAAAGACCTACAGTTCCGACAGCTCGAAATGCAATGGGTCACAACAATTAAAGAAGCACTAACGAATGATCAGTTCTTTTTAGTCTTTCAACACATTGCGCCCAACCAAGGTCAAGAGCAAAACTTTCATTACGAAATCCTGCTTCGCCTGATCAATAGCAACGGCAACCTTTGTTCTCCAGGCCAGTTCTTGCCCGCGGCAGAACGCTATAACCTCATGCCTAATATAGATCGCTGGGTCATCAAGAATTACTTCGCTTGGTTAGGTAAACACCCCGAGCACTTGGAAAAGCTCGGCTGTGCCAGTATTAACCTCAGTCCACAGAGCATTGGTCAAAAAGAATTCTCAGCTTTTCTGGTTAATCTCTTTGAAGAGAATAAGGTGCCGCCCCATAAAGTCTGCTTTGAGATCACCGAAAGCATGGCGATCACGCATCTAGATAATACCCAGAATTTCATCGATAAATTCAGGGCGCTCGGCTGTCGCTTTGCACTCGACGATTTTGGCACAGGCTTTTCATCCTATGCCTATCTAAAGGACCTTAATATTGACTACCTAAAAATCGATGGCGTATTTGTTAAAAACTTATGCGATGATGCCGTAAATACCGCAATGATCAAATCAATTGCCGACGTCGCAAGTGCTATAGGCATAGAAACGATTGCAGAGTTTGTTGAAACAGCAGAGATTCAAGATAAGCTGACCGAAATAGGCATCACTTACTCTCAAGGCTATCATATTCATAAGCCAGTAAAGCTTGATTCCCTTGCGCTTGAAGAGAGTAGAGCCCAACCTAACAGCCATGAAGAAGGTAATAGCTAGTCAATATGAGTACCTTATATATTACGGGCGCAGGTGTTAGCGCAGAAAGTGGCATTCCAACGTTTAGAGGTGAGGATGGCTTTTGGACCATTGGCAGTAAGAACTATACCCCGATGGAAATGGCTACGCGCCGAATGTACACCGAAAACCCGGTAGAATTTCTATCTTGGTACTATCATCGTTTTGCAACGTATCGCCATCACGGGCCAAATGAAGTGCACCATTGGCTCGCAGATAAAAACCTGATCACCCAAAATATTGATGGTCTTGATGGTAAGGCCGGCAACAAAGATTATATCGCAATTCATGGGCGCTTAGATCAAATGACGCGTTTTCATGAGCAAGGCCCAACGGTTGAGACTTATCAAACGCCTTGGGAACAAGTGGATGAAGAGAATCTTGTCGACTCACTACTTTCCCTGTTTAAAATTAGTAAGCACACACTTACACCAGAGCTAGACGTTTCACAAAAGCCTTACGTTTTGCTCTTCGATGAGTTCTACACTGATCTTTACAGAATATCAGAGGCACAGGAACGAATGCGTTATGCCTCGAAGATGGTATTTATGGGCACCTCCTTTAGTGTCAATATTACTCAAATGGCCCTGGAAACGGCTGTTCATAACGATATCCCGATAGAAATCGTAGACCCGAAGCCCGTGAAAATTCACTACCAAAATACAACTTATCATCAGGTAAAGGCGTCTGATTATATTAAGAGAGTGACTTAACGTGAGTCTAGTTCAATTGATTTATGTGAGTACGGCTTCCAAGGTTTTAACCCTAGAAGACTTGAAAAGTATTGTTGAAGTCGCAAAGCTGAATAATCAAAAGCATATGATTAGCGGTTTTCTATGCTCAGATAAGCGCTATTTCAACATATCAAAACAGACTATCGCCACAAGGCCTTAAAGCTTATCGTTTATAACGAAACGACTAGCCGCTCTTTTCCCGAGTGGGCAATGGGAGCCGTTCTTAAAGTCGGGAGTCACGAGAAAATACTCGCAAAGTTCAACCCTGATCGTTCATTTCAACCGTATGCTTTAAGTCCAAGTGATAGCCTTAGTTTCTTACAGGCGTTTTCTGAATTCAGAGGGATGCCAAAAAGCACTTAATCAGAAAGACGAGCCTGGCTGCTCCAGAAACGCTAACTCTGGCTGACTCGACTCTCTTCCAAGTATCTGATTACGATGAGGGTAGCGACCAAAACGATCAATAATTTCCTTATGGCGCTTTTCAAATTCAAGATTGCGCTCCAAACCCTTTTGAGAATAAAGCGACAACGCAACTTCATGAATCGCTCTTGATTCACTATGCATGAAAGGCATATACAGAAAACTTCGCTCAGTGGGTTCAAGTGCTAAATCTGCACGACAAGCGATCGCTTCCTGAGCCAGCACCAAAGCAAGTGTATCAGAAGCGAAAGCAGCCGGCGTATCTCGATACATATTTCGAGAGAATTGATCTAGAACGATAATCTCAGCCAACCGGCCTTCGGGGCTTGAACGCCAAGTGTAGAGTTCCCCCGCATTCGCTTGGCGGTGCAAGGAAGCAAAACGCCCTTGAATCAGGGCGTCGAAATCAGAGTCCTTAACAAACCAGCTCGAAGGTTCGATTTCTTCAAACCAGAAACTCAATACAGATTGGCACATTGTTTCAGCTAAGTCCTTAATTAAGTAAAACCTAACTGTAGACCTTGAAACACACAAATGCGAGTCGTCGAGAGCTAAGGGCGACTCGGCGAGGGGTAGAACCCTCTGCCTAGAGAGTCGATAAAAAGTTACAGCCCTGAATGGCACTTACTTAAGGAGAAATTGGCGTCATTCCCTTGAACAAGGGAATCCATTGTTTTGAGGCTAACTCAATGAAATTGAAGGACCATGACTATCGCTAACCTATAGATTTCTAGTCTTTTTTAACTCTCTAGGTCAGCCAAACGGCTGAAAAACAATGGATTCCCGCCCCGCCCAGGCGGCCCTCTCTTGCTGCGCAATTCACCTTGTGCGCGGGAATGACGAGTTTCGGGGCGAAATCAAGCTTAAGTAAGTGCCATTGGTTACAGCCCTCTTTTCAGAAAAGGACTAACTTAAGTAAGCCGCCTTCAAGTCATACATCTAAACCTGAAACGTACGCTGCATTTCGTCCAGCACTTCCCCTTCGTTCTCGGGCTCATAATGCGGAGGCATCCATGCAGGTCTTTCATTCTGATAAATCATACCAAGCCCGAAGCCATCATCCCTCTGAATTTCAGCAGCGGTCTGAATTGGGTCGTGAGTGTGCTCCTGACCAAACTCATGGACCATTTCCTTCCAATGCTTTTGCTCAGGTACAAAGGTGACACACTGGCTCAATGCCTGCACGAAGGAGAAACCTTCATGTTCAATAGCCTTAACGATTAAATCCGTTAGCTGCTTCGGATCACCATAATAACCACGCGCGATAAATCCGGCCCCGGCACCCAGTGCAAGGCTCGCTGGCTGCAGTGCAGGAACACCCGTGCCATGAGGGGTTAGTTTACTGTGATCCCAATCCGAAGGCGTCGTAGGTGAAGCCTGCCCTTTAGTCATACCGTAGACTTCATTATCCATGGCGATATAGGTGAAATTGATATTCCGTCGACAGGCATGCAAAAAGTGATTGCCACCAATAGAAAAACCATCACCATCGCCTCCCACCGCGATGACAGTCAAATCCGGACGTGCCACCTTCAAACCACCCGCCACGGGCAGCGCCCGACCGTGAACACCATGAAAACCGAATAAATGTGTGTAGGCAGGCAAACGAGACGAACAGCCAATACCCGAAATGATAGCAACATTCTCCGGGTCAAGGTTGAGTTTTGCCAAAGCACGGGTTAAAGCAGCTAACACTGAATAGTGCCCACAACCGGCACACCAAATTGGGCTGACCGTAGACTTATAATCCTTCGCTTTTCTTGTTGCTATGTTTTTATTCTCAGCAGTTGGCGACATGTTCTACCTCCAGAGCGTTCTGTTCCCATTGATTAAAGGCACCGATAATATGCTTCGGCCGGATAGGTAAAGGGCCCGGAATAGCCAAGCTTTGGTGAGCACAAGGAAAGTCTACATGCGCCCTTAACCAAGCCATAAACTGGGCACCATGACTCTGCTCGACAACAAGTACTTTTTCTGCACCCTCTAGCTCGCGCAACAGCGCCTCGGTTTGTAGTGGCGCGATCAAACGTAAAGCAATGACTCGGCATGCCTCACCTTGCTCGGTCATTCTTTCAGCCGCTTCTTTAGCTACCGATGAGACCGACCCCCAACAAACTATGGCGCTTTCACCCTGCCCTGACACCTCAGCCCAATGTTCAGAATAATCGAACTGACGAAGCTTCTCGGCGCGTTTCTGCAGCTGCTCGCGATGCATTTCTGTGGCAGCAGAAGGCGTGCCATGTTGGTTATGCTCCAACCCGTCTGCGGTATACATCATGTCTTCTTCACCAGGAATCGACATAGGTGAGATACCGCTATCAGTTAGTGCGTAACGATGATAAGGCGTATCTGAATGCGCTGCGATCAAGCGTTCACCCTTTTCTTGCCAAAGCTGCGGCTCCAGAAGGCTTGCATCTGACTGGGCCATTGATTGGTCAGACAAGGTAATCACTGGCACCTGCAGGTGTTCTGCCAACCACACTGACCAACCCGTGGTAAAGGCACTGTCTGCAATCGATAACATGGCAGTCACCACATGCGGCGCATCGCCATGCAAACCATGTAGCGCCATATTTAGATCAGACTGCTCTGATTTGGTGGGAATACCCGTTGAAGGGCCTCCTCGCATCACATTCACAATTACCAGAGGAGTTTCACTGGCAACGGCCAAACCTATAGACTCAGCCATCAATGCTAAACCAGGGCCAGAGGTAGCGGTAAGCGACGAAACACCGCCAAAAGACGATCCGATAATCATATTGATAGAGGCCAGCTCATCTTCAGCCTGAACCAAACTGCCGCCCAATTTTTCCAAATTTGGCGCGAGCCACTCAAGAATGCCCGAAGCCGGTGTAATCGGATAAGCCGCAACAAAGCGCGTACCTGCCTTTAGCGCACCGAGACCACAAGACTCACTACCATTTACCAACCATTGTGGAGATTTTTCACTCTTATCTGCCAATTGAACTTGCGCCACTTCCTGGTATTGGTCAGCCAGGTTCCAACCCGCAATTAACCAGTCTTCAGCCTGCGACAGCAACTCTTCTTTCTTGGCAAAGTGCTCTCTCAATACCTTCTGTATCGTGCCTTGCTCCAAACCTAAGAATTTAGCTAACAGGCCCGCAGCGACAATATTCTCTCCGCCATCAGCGGTCTCACTTGCCAGTGTATCCAATGGAAGCTCGACGACGCGAGCACCAGAGTCTTTAACAAACTCTGGAGTCTTAGTCTGATCTTTCCCTATGATAACGACACTGTTTTCGTTCAATGGCACTTCAGCACTAAAACGCGTGACATGGTCAGTATCAAGCAAGACGAGTAAGTCGAAATAGTCATCAGGGGATTGAACAGGATGATTTGAAAAACGAAGAAGGCTTAAAGACTCCCCTCCCCTTATTTGCGGCCCGAAAGAGCGTTGCGCCAAACCGAAGTAGCCTGCTTTGGCGCAAGCCTTGAGCAGTAACTGTCCGGTTGTGATAACACCCGTACCGCCGTAGCCAGCGATGGCAATGGAAACGGATTGCTTGGTCATATAGCCTCCTCTTATTGTTTAAGGAAACCATTACACAGAGCGCAGGCTAGGTAAATGAGTCAGATCAAGTGTGGGCAGTTATAGTAAGCCGAGTTTAAAAAAGCTAGGCAGAGGCTCCCCCTCATTAATCAAGGGCGTGCTAAATTGCTAGCGAGCCTTGGAAGGCTCTGTTTACAAAGTGACTACCCACCATCTAGCCGTTGTAAACTAAGCAAAGAGCAATAAAAAACTAAGCATTCTAATTCGGTTTAAAGTTCTTCGGCGATAGACCGTACCAGCGTTTAAAAGCTCGGCTGAAACTTGATGCATCACTATAACCCAAGCTTTCAGCCAAAGTTTCAATGGATATATCCTGTTTTCGAATATGAGCCAGTGCAACGCGCTTACGTTCCTCTTCTAATAGCTCTTTATATGATGTTTCATGAGACTGAAGATGACGCCGTAAGGTACGCGGAGACATACAAAGCTCAGAGGCTAAGGTATCAAGAGACAATTCTTGGAAAATATCTCTACGAATAATGAATTTCACGCGATCTAAAACCGTATTATCAGGGCAAACTTCACTCAAACGCTCCTGACAACATTGTTCATTTAACTGGGCCGAATCTTTGTTGTAGAAAACCAGAGGCTGCTTAAGCAAGGCTTCAGACAAAACAATTCGATTCTGATCCTGATTAAAAAATACCGGCACCGAAAAGAACTCGTCGTAAGCCTCAATTACCTTCGGTTGATCGAAGGAAAAGTGTATCTGGCCCGCTTTATCATGGTCATCCAGCTCAACGCCCCCCATAAAAAAGCGCCCTAAGGAGTAAATTACAGAGCAGGTGAATTCCATAAAATAAGGTAGCGCGTCACCCAAGTCTTGTTTAGGCGTCAGGGTTAACACTCCCAATCCAGATTTTTGCATTTCAAACTTGAAACCCAGTATCTGTGTAAATAAAGGTTGATACTTGGTCAGAAGTTCCATCGCTTGCTGAACATTCTCACTACTCATAATTCGAGCCGCGAGTACTCCATCATGATGCAGAAAACTCTGCTCTCCCAAGTAAAGTGCAAAAGGATGATGAGGAAGCAAACGCCTCGCATTAATAATCAGCTGCTTGTACTGAAGAAAATTTATCGTCTGATCAGTCTCGGATAAATCCTGAAACTGAAGCCCTGTATCTTTTAACAAGGACCTCAGATCTACCTTATTCATCATGAGGATTTTAACTAGCGGCTTAACACGCGCGATAGGGATAAAGACCTCACCCGAAGTCTGATATTCAGTACGTAAGTTTCGGTGCCCGATTTTGGCTATATTTAAAGCGCCCATAGTTAACCTTTTATTTTGTTTTTATTATCAATGAATATTTTGAGTCAGTGAAAAAAGGCTTTCTTACCTTGCCCTAAAATACTCATAAATGTTGCTATATGAACATATCGTATCGAGCAACCAAAGTTTTTGAAAGTAACCATCGCTCATTTCGCTAAAAAGATGTTATTTTTTGATCAGCTTATCATTCCTGCTGATAAATCTCGACATAACATATAAAACTTTCTTCATAGCTTTTTGCCGAAGAATTAACCTGGATCAAGATCAGCTATTTACTCAGCAAGGCTAGCAAGGAATACTTAATAAGAACTACACTATTTAACTTCATGGCTGTACCAAGAAAATAACAACTCAGTAGTCTGCTTATGGAAAACCAGCTTCGTATTTCTGAAATCTGCCAAGGCTTTGATAACAATCCCAAGCGAATGATTGATATCCTTTGGGCGATACAAAACACCTTAGGTTGGATCAGTGGCGACTCAATGAAGTTAGTCGCAGAAAAAACCAACAGTCACCGAGTCGTTGTTGAAGGGGTCGCGAGTTTCTATAGTTTTTTCAAAACTAGCCCTCAAGGAAAAATCATCATTCACCTGAGTGAAGATATAATC
>NZ_LWGG01000697.1:0-6788 GCF_001635365.1 Oleiphilus sp. HI0128
ATTGCCTTAAGGGTTTGTATTCTTTCTTCTCAATAGTTCGATCATAGCCGCGCATCTAAAGGACTAAAATATTCATGCTCGCCCGCTCTTATAAAACTTTATCTGTCATATCTCTAAGTTTCATTTTAATTGCTTGTGGTAGGCAGGATGATTTGATAATTCCCGCCGAAGTTGAACCCGAGCCTAGTCCTTATTGTTTGGAAGATTCTCCTTACGAGACACCAGTGTTGCTCGATAGTGTATCGTTTTCTGGTCTTCCATTTAGCTTTGATTATAGGCAGTTTGATTATCAGTTTAATTTAGAGCATTTGTCAGACATTACTACGCTAGGCTTTGCTCAGGTTGAACAGTTCTTCGCTCCAAACGTTTTGCCTGAGTTAACTCAAGCAGATTCTCTCGGTGAAACTGTACTTTCTACACTTCAGTTTGAAAGGCTTGATCAGGCGGCTATTGAGGTTCGCGAATTTGGTGTAATCGTTGAGCATTCTCATAATAATGACACGAGGCAGTTTGATGTTGATCTTTCAGAAAACACTTCGTTAGTCGATATTACTCTTAAACCTGGCAAAAACGAGATTTCGTTAGAAGTTACGGCGTCCTTACAGATGCCGTATTCAGGGCTTGAGTGCGAATTAGACGAGAGGTTACGAAATCTCGTACTGCTAGATGACGGGGGCGAAAGTACCGAAGAAACACAGAACGCTGTATTAGAGCTCCAAGGAATGCGGCGGAATGTAGAACAGGTTTTAACTTATAATTTCGTAATATTTCGAGATGAAGCTGATGAGCTTGAAATTACCGACTTTGCTAATCCTCTAGCTCTGTTTGATGAAAATTCACTTGAATCGAATAATCTTTCACTATCAGGTGATTATTTGGTACTTGGTTCGCCAAAGGAAGATAGTTCTTCAGCCGGTGAATTTACTGCTCTTCAGATACAGAATGACCTTGACGGCTCGATTGTCAATGAATTCTCAGAGGACTCTGGCGCTGTTTATATCTATGAAAGAAATGCAAACGATTCTTGGGAGTTAGTCTGGATGTTGAAGGCTCCAAATGCTGAGCCAGGCGATAAATTTGGTCAATCTGTGTTTGTGGACGGCGAGCTATTGGTAGTTTCTGCCCCTGGTGAAGATAGCTCTGCGCAAGATGTGTACACTAACTATACTGCAGAAGGGGACTATTCAAGTGCGCTCTCTCAAGAACTTGAAAATGCCAGCGCTAGCAATCTTTCTCCTGAATCTGGCGCAGTCTACCTTTATGTGCTGCAGCGAGATGGAAGTTGGGCACTTCACTCTTATATCAAAGCAAAGGAAAATGTTCGAGGTGCCTCCGGTTTCGACAAAGGGTTTGGTGAGCAAATTGCGTTAAGCGCTCGGTTAAGTTCATCTGGGCAGTATATTGGTCATAGCCTAGCTATTGCTGCACCAAAAGAAGATAGCCTGAATGGCATCTTTTCCGACACGCAAGCCATTAACTCAGGTGCAGTTTATATGTATTCGCTGAATCTCAGTCAGGGCAATTTCTTGCAATATATCGAGACGTTAAAAGCTTTAGAACCCGTTGCGGGAGATCGCTTTGGTAGTGCTATTTCTTTAACACCTGACGGCCAAGTATTTGTATCAGCTCCTTATGAACAAAGTAATGACCGTGTGATAAATAATTCGCCCTCGCCAGAGTCATATGAGCCTGTACTAAGTAGGTCAAATTCCGGCGCTGTGTTTGCTTTTAGCGCTATAAATAGTAATCAGGTGGGATTTCACGAATTGCGTTCAATTATAAAGGCATCGAATGCAGATTCTGGTGATCTATTTGGTAGCTCAATTGCTTCGAATGAAAACTATCTGGTTGTTTCTGCATCCCATGAGGACGGCGCAAGTACCGGGTTCAATCGCGATATGTCGAATAACGATTCAAGCGATTCTGGAGCCGTTTACGCATTTAAAAGAGATGCTGCCAGTGGAAACTTTTCTCAGGACCTCTATATAAAAGCTCCCGTAAATGAACCGTTTTCGAGCTTTGGCAACGCAGTAGCGCTATATGATAACGACCTGGTTGTCTCGCACTCACTGTTCGATGAAGGGGGTTCTGAAGATAAGGGTATCACTTACATCTATGCTCGGGATCATGAAGATAAGACCTGGTCTAAACTGCTGGAATTAAGCAGTCCTGGAGTTGTTGAATATGGAAGCACGATTGCGCTTGAGGGAAATAAGGTGGTTGCCACAACCAAAACAGCAGGACAACCTTTGTTTTTGGTAAAATAAACTCAGTGTTTTAGAGGGCTTATATTGAGAGTATGCCGCTAACAGTTCTTTTGCCGTCAGTAACCAGTAATTTTGTAATGCTGTTTTCCTTCATGATCGTTTCAGCCGTAAAGAGCATTTCTCCCTCGTCAATGGTTATTGGGTCTGTGGTCATTATATCTTTTGCTTTTTGGGTGTGAATGTCACCACCTTTTACCAAAGAACGGCGCAAGTCTCCGTCAGTGATTACGCCAAGAAGCGCTTTGTTTTCATCGATAACAACTGCAATACCCTGAAGCGATTGAGTCATTGTAATGATAACTTCATCAACAGGTGTTTCAGGGCTTACAAAAGGTAGGTCTTGAGCAAGCATTTCGTCACGCACCTTGGTCAGTAGCTGTCTACCCAAGCTTCCTCCAGGGTGAAAGGCTGCAAAGTGCTCAGGTTGAAAGTTTCTTTCTTTCATTAGTGAAACAGCAAGTGCGTCGCCCAAAGCTAGTGTCACCGTTGTCGATGTGGTAGGAGCCAAATTATTTGGGCATGACTCCTTTTCGACAAAAATATTCAAGTAGACGTCTGAATTTTTTGCTAGCGTGCTATCAGGGGCGTTAGCAATCGAAATAATTTTGTTTCCGAAGCGCCGAAGGCTAGGGATGAGTTTGATCACTTCTTCGGTTTCGCCGCTATTCGAGATAAGCAAGATGATATCGCTAGGGCGGATCATCCCTAAGTCACCATGAAACGCTTCGGCGGGGTGAATAAAAAAACTAGGTGTGCCGGTAGAAGCGAGTGTAGCTGCGACTTTTTTGCCAATATGGCCGGATTTCCCCATGCCTGAAACTATTAGGCGTCCTTCAGATTTCATTATCAATGATATGGCAGATGAAAAACTGTTATCAAGAGAGTTTGCGAGATTTGAAATAGCGGAGGACGCTTCGTTTAAGCTGCTAATCGCAGTTTCATTAATATCAGACATTTACACCTACCTAGTAAAGCGGGGTTATAAGGGCTTGGGAGTGGGTGATACAAACGATACCACTAATTATGTCTGTATTATAAACGGTTTTACAAAGAGTAAAATGGCTTTTGTCTTAAATGAAATTTAGGTGCAACAGGTTTAACTTGGGTGGGTGTTGGCAGCGCAATGTGATTGAGGTGCGCTGCCAAAAGAAGGTGCAGGTTAAAAATTGTATCGCAGGCCAATATTACCTAGAATCAGTTCTTTATCTTCTATTAAGGGGCTGGTTTCTATTTCGCCTGAAAATTTCTCTATGGCAAGGTAGCCCGTCGCGGTTAGTTTGTCAGATATGCTGTATTCGACGGTAAGGTCGAACCCGACATGTCCACTATTTCCAGGCTCATATTGAGGTCTGGTAATAGTTTGATAATAATCGATATTGGCGTCATCTTCGCCAGCACCATATTTTTCAATAACATAACTTTCCGCCGCCTCATTTTCAGCTTCGGTAACTTGGTAGTAGTAAGTGTTATACTTGTTGCCATAATGTTTTATAAACATACGTGGAATAATTGACCAATTACCAGTATCAGGGAAGGGGCGCGACCAGCTGATCGAAGATCTAGGGCCAGAGTAGGTGCTTACAACATCATGAAAAGCTTTGATTTCAACTAAGCCCACACGAGAGAAAAAGCGAAAAATAAAGCCAGCCTCGTAAGCTCTATCTCTATTTTCATCAATGCCCCAGTACAACTCTTCCATATCAGCGCTAATATTCTCAAGATCCAAAAATGTTCGTCCCGATGTTACCGCAAGGCCAAACATAATACGCTTATGCCTGAATAACTCGAAGCCAACTAGTGGCTCATCATGATTGTTATAGCCGAACAAATTTCCCCACTGAAAACTGAAAGTCGGTAAAAAGGAGTAGGTGCCATCATGTCCTATATAGGGTGCCGACCCAAATGTAATGCCGGGGCCGATAGAAAGATGGTCTTCATAGACTGGAACCGGCTCTTGTACCCTTGCTTGAGTTGCGGACGAGCAAAGCACCAAAGACAGTGTTATTGCAGCCAATGATAAGAGTTTACGAGAGTTGAATTCCATAGTGATAAATTACCTGGGTAGTTCCATGTGTGATTAATTACTTAATTTCCAAGCGTTCAGAGAATGCTGAGTCCTTGAATATTTCTGTATTCTATATCTTATTGAATTTAAACGATGAGATCTGGATAACATCATTCGTGATATTTCTGAATAATGCTAACCCTTATTAGCCGGCTAGGTCATATTGAGTGAGGTTATTGCTTTCGATCATGATGCGAACTTTCTCAATATAACGCTCAGCTTGTTCGGAGTAAGGGGAAAGTCCGGGCAGTAGATCTAGGCTGCTCATGTCTTGCTTGCTTGTGCTGCTGAACTTAGCGCGTAGTTTCCTGAATTCATCATATGCCGAGAAGCTATTTAGGTTCATCAGATAGGCCCTGATGGATTCATTTATAGTCTCGAATTGAGCTACCTCATGTTGTTGGTTCTCATTCCTGAATTTAGGTACAAGACCGCATCCTTTTTTAAAGCACCAGTGGCCAAATAGGTTGTTTCCTTGCTTAGCGAAACGACTGGTCCCCCAGCCAGACTCAATGGCCGCTTGTGCCAGTACCATAGAAGCAGGGACGGTATCAACACGCTCTAGCAGTCTGCCAAGTGTCTGACTTGGGTTGGTAGTTGGCACAACCTTGTATTTCATTGCAAGCGCTTTAAGCCAATTTCTGTCGTATTGGTTCAGGCTGGCGGCACCATTTTTTTTTATGGAAGTGCTCATAGCTTGTATTGCAGTTCTGAGGCGAAGTATGTGAAGGTTTTCGTCCTTAACCATTGGCAATAAATATTCAAAAAAAGACTGCTTCTTCTCACTTATATTCTGAATAACTGAAAAGTCAGGAAGCGGGACGGACAGACTGCTATCGGCCTTGTTTTCAATCTTGGGTAGCATATTTTTGGGACTGTGATAGAACCATATGCTTGCCCAAATAATAGACAGTAAGCAGAGGGTAACGGGGTAGTTAATGCTGACGAGGCGTGAAATTAAACTCATTAAAGTTTCAGGGCGCAAATGTTTAAGTAAAGTAATTTTACTTATATTACACAGACAGCACCCTGAAAGAAAATATATCGTTCGTTTAAAACTGATCTAGAAACTGCTCGTAACCCCGGCTACTAAGTTGCTGCTTGGGAATGAATTCCAACGCGGCGGAATTAATACAGTATCTTAAACCAGTTGGCGCTGGGCCATCATCAAAGACATGCCCAAGATGTGAGTCTGCAAATTTACTACGAACCTCGGTGCGAGACATAAATAAACGAAAATCTTTCTTTTCAACTATATATTCTTCTATTAACGGTTTAGTAAAGCTCGGCCATCCTGTGCCAGAATCAAACTTATCTCTCGATGAGAATAGGGGTTCTCCACTGACGATATCGACATAGATACCTTCACGTTTCTCATCCCAGTACTCGTTATCGAATGATCTTTCCGTCCCTTCTTTTTGGGTAACTTTGTATTGAAGGTCGCTGAGCTTCTCACGTATCTTGGTATCGCTTGGTTTGCTGTATTGATTAGTCTGTTTGTTTTCGCTCATAGCTTTCCTCTCAAGATTTTCCTTTGTCCAAACTGTTTCCAGATACTGATCTCTACCTGAATTGTAGCGGTAATATTTATATCTTATTGGGTTTCTTTTGAAGTAGTCCTGATGGTAGTCTTCGGCAGGCCAGAACTTACCAGCTTCTATAATTTCTGTCGTAATGGGTTTATCAAATATGCCGCTGCTCTGAAGGGATGCTTTAGAAGAAGCAGCTAAGTTCATTTGCTCACGGTCCAAATAGAAGATTACGGGTCTATATTGCTTTCCTCTATCAACAAACTGTCCGTCAGAGTCTGTTGGGTTAATATGTTTCCAGTAAACATCAAGTAGGGACTGATAATTTGTGACTTTAGGGTCAAATTTTACTAGAACCGCTTCGACATGGCCGGTTTTGCCTGAGGCTACTTGCTTGTATGCGGGTGACTGTTCACTACCTCCGATATAGCCCGACGTGGCGGAAAGTACTCCTTTATGCTTTTCAAAGTCTGCTTCGGTACACCAGAAGCAGCCGCCGGCAAAAATCGCCGTGTCGCTCGCTGAGACAATGGCGCCTTTACTCATGGTGGATGCCCCAGGCTCTTGTGCTGCTTGGGTGATTGCGCTCAGATAGGTAATAATACTAAGCAAACTGACGATCCAAAGTGTTTTTTTCATAAATTCCTACTCTATCGGGATTCTTTTAAGCAACTGTAGAACTTAGGACAAGAGGTTTGCAGAAAGGTTCCAAATCCGTTTTAGATATTTTCTCTTAGTCAGGCCTGTTTTTATCTGAGGGCTAATTTTAGGGAGGTGAATAAATCACTAAACATCCTTTAGAATCCGAAGTTTAGGTCTATACTGCTATTTTATTGACGATAATAATTAATTGAGCCTTACCAGATATGTATAAGTTTCTTTTGAATCTCCGTTTAAAGTATAAGTTTTGGTTGTTAAACGGGGTTT
>NZ_LWGG01000698.1:0-1331 GCF_001635365.1 Oleiphilus sp. HI0128
ACGAAGGCTGGTGGATTTAATTTGAAGTCAATAAATTATGGTAGCGATAAGTTAGAGCTTAGTCCTGAGTTCGGGCGGTTTTTGATTGATAAGATTGATGTGGCTGTTAAGTAAGTATCTGATTCCCCCTGTGTCAGGATAGTTGTCGCCTCTGTTAATTTTTAATAATTGAATAGGAGGCGGTAAGAGAATATGAGTGAAGCATTATTCAAAAGAGTTTAAAGAAGCCATTGTTAAGAAGTGGCTTGAAAGTGGGTTATCATTAAGAACGTTTTCAGCCCAGGAAAACATAAACCTATCCACCTTGTATTCCTGGCGAGATAAATTTCAATTACCAGGTTCAAGTGTGACAAAAAGTAGTAGTCCAGATAACTGGTCTCCAGAAGCAAAGTTTTCAATTGTTCTGGAAACCGCCATGATGTCGGAGATAGAGCTAAGTGAGTATTGCCGAGAAAAAGGGCTGTACCCTGATCAGGTGAAGCAATGGAAACAATCTTGTATTAACAACAATATGACTGAGGCTCAGCGTAAGAAACAGGAAGCTGCAGAGCGCAAAGCAGATAAGAAGCGTATTAAGCAGTTAGAGAAGGAGCTAAAACGCAAAGATGCAGCACTTGCTGAAACTGCTGCATTATTGGTGCTCAGAAAAAAGCTCAATGCCTACTGGGGGGAAGACGAGGACAGCTAACCATGCTTCCAGATAGGCAATATTATGTGGAGCTGATTGATGAAGCCGTTAGTGCTGGAGCCAGAAGAGTGAAAGCCTGTGAGCTAATAGGCTTATCGCTTCGGACCTTACAACGCTGGATTGAAGATGGTGGCGTTACACAGGACAAAAGACAGTCAGCTATTAGACCTGAGCCAAAGAATAAGTTGTCAGAAACCGAGCGACAGAGCATTATCAATATCTGTAACGAGCCCGAATATGCGGACCTTCCACCCAGCCAAATCGTACCAAGGCTAGCGGATAAAGGGCAATATATTGCTTCTGAGTCCAGCTTTTATCGTGTGCTCAAAGCACATAATCAACTGGCTCACAGGGGGCGAGACAAGCCCAAAAATGGTACGAAGAAACCGAAGGGATATACGGCCACTGGGCCAAATGAAGTCTGGAGTTGGGATATTACGTACTGCCCTGCAACTGTGATAGGGCGGTATTATTACCTGTATATGATAGAAGATATCTTCAGTCGCAAAATTGTTGGCTGGGAAGTGCATGAGTCCGAGCAAGGAGAACATGCAGCAGCATTGCTTGAGCGCAGTGTTTGGTCAGAAAAGTGCGTCAGAAAATCCCTGGTGTTGCACTCGGATAATGGTAGCACAATGAAGAG
>NZ_LWGG01000701.1:0-515 GCF_001635365.1 Oleiphilus sp. HI0128
ATGCCGAGAATACCTGGTTGACGCTGGACGAGGAAGGAGGAGATGTACTCACGCAACTGCACGGTTCCTCGGTGACTTACCGCATCGCCACCGGCCCCCAGCAAGGGAGTAAGGTCTTCACCCTGCAAACCTTCCCTCATTGCGAAAGTGAGAAGCCAGGCTATGGCCAAGCGGCTAAAGTGGCAGGGTTTTCACTCCACGCCGGTGTGATGGCCGAAGGACATCAGAGGGATAAACTCGAACGGCTCTGCCGCTACGTTAGCCGACCCGCTGTTTCAGAAAAGCGCCTGGCATTGACCTCCAATGGACACGTTCGGTATGAACTCAAAACCCCGTATCGCAATGGCACAACCCATGTGATCTTCGAACCCATGGACTTCATGGCCAAGCTGGCTGCACTGGTACCCAAGCCGCGCGTCAACCTCACCCGATTCCACGGAGTCTTCGCACCGAACAGCAAACACCGTGTTCAGGTCACACCGGCTAAACGCGGAAAAAAGCCTGACAAACTAGAA
>NZ_LWGG01000702.1:0-1117 GCF_001635365.1 Oleiphilus sp. HI0128
CTCATGTCACCGGCAAGGAATGTCTGGGCGAGTCAAGCACCATACTATGAACGCCATCAGCCCGAAAAGACGCTCCTCTATCAATTGGTTCAGGAACATTATCCTGTCTTTAAGTCCTCGTTGGAGGGTCAGGGACAAAGCTTGCCTCGTTACGTTCAGAGAGAGTTCGAAGATTTTCTCCAATGTGGTCGGCTGGAATATGGCTTTTTGCGTGTCCGCTGCGAGGATTGCCATCATGAACGATTGGTCGCATTTAGCTGCAAGCGCAGAGGGTTCTGCCCCAGCTGTGGTGCCCGCCGGATGGCGGAGAGTGCCGCGCTCTTGGTGGATGAGGTGTTTCCCAAAGTTCCCATACGCCAGTGGGTGCTGAGCTTTCCCTTCCAGTTACGATTCCTGCTGGCTCGCCATCCAGAGCTGATGGGTAAAGTGTTAGGCATTGTCTACCGCACCGTCTCTACGCATTTAATTAGGCAGGCTGGTTTTACCAAGGCTACCGCACAAACCGGTGCAGTGACGTTGATCCAACGCTTTGGTTCTGCGCTCAACCTTAATGTCCATTACCACATGCTATTTCTCGATGGCGTATACGCCGAAGATACCTATGGCCNACGGCGGTTCCATCGGGTCAAGGCACCCACTCAACATGAACTCAATGCGCTCGTTAACACCCTCAGCCACCGGGTCGCTCGCTGCCTGGAAAAACGCGGTCTGTTGGAGCGAGATGCCGAGAATACCTGGTTGACGCTGGACGAGGAAGGAGGAGATGTACTCACGCAAATGCACGGTTCCTCGGTGACTTACCGCATCGCCACCGGCCCCCAGCAAGGGAGTAAGGTCTTCACCCTGCAAACCTTCCCTCATTGCGAAAGTGAGAAGCCAGGCTATGGCCAAGCGGCTAAAGTGGCAGGGTTTTCACTCCATGCCGGTGTGATGGCCGAAGGACATCAGAGGGATAAACTCGAACGGCTCTGCCGCTACGTTAGCCGACCCGCTGTTTCAGAAAAGCGCCTGGCATTGACCTCCAATGGACACGTTCGGTATGAACTCAAAACCCCGTATCGCAATGGCACAACCCATGTGATCTTCGAACCCATGGACTTCATGGCCAAGCTGGCTG
>NZ_LWGG01000703.1:0-625 GCF_001635365.1 Oleiphilus sp. HI0128
TAGGGCGAAAAAACTGGTTATTCTCAAACACCACTAGTGGTGCCCATGCCAGCAGTGTACTTTACAGTATTGTTGAAACAGCAAAAGCGAATAACCTCGTGCCATTCGATTATCTGCATCAGATTCTTAACGTATTGAGCGAGCGTGACGATGATGACACTCTGACAGCTCTGTTGCCCTGGAATGTTAGTTTAGAAGTTAGATGACAGGTGTGCTTCGCGTGACGCTTACAAAATTACGGCCAATATTCGCTAAGTGAAGCTTCTTCTATATGCTGTATGTATAAACAGTATCAAGGAGGATACTCATGTCACCGGCAAGGAATGTCTGGGCGAGTCAAGCACCATACTATGAACGCCATCAGCCCGAAAAGACGCTCCTCTATCAATTGGTTCAGGAACATTATCCTGTCTTTAAGTCCTCGTTGGAGGGTCAGGGACAAAGCTTGCCTCGTTACGTTCAGAGAGAGTTCGAAGATTTTCTCCAATGTGGTCGGCTGGAATATGGCTTTTTGCGTGTCCGCTGCGAGGATTGCCATCATGAACGATTGGTGGCATTTAGCTGCAAGCGCAGAGGGTTCTGCCCCAGCTGTGGTGCCCGCCGGATGGCGGAGAGTGCCGCGCTC
>NZ_LWGG01000704.1:0-886 GCF_001635365.1 Oleiphilus sp. HI0128
TATGTTGAGAAATAGAGCACTTAACAAGTTTATCAAACCTCGTTCCGCCCACAAAGAAACGTGGGCTACACTGGACGCGCAAAGACACGCGCGCCGTTTATAAAAGCGTTAAATTTTTTTGGCTCTAAAGGTATAGAGCTCAATATTCGGCAAGGAGTGCTCAGTTCTTATTAAGCATTCCTTCGTTTAAAGTTCTAGGGTGTGTGGCACGGTTTCCCACTGTTCCGCTCCACTGTTTAAGTTTCTCAGGCACTTTTTAATTTGCTGCGATTTCGCCGGTGGTGTGCTCCTATCGAATCCGGTAAAGTTATCACCTTAGGTATTCTAGTCTCATGTCAAAAGCTTAGGTCTCGCCTGCTGCTACACAACGCGGTTTTGCGCTAGTTAGGTTTCCTACAAAATTCAACCAGTTCATCAAACATCACTCCGGCCACAAAAACACGTGGCCTGCGTTGGACGCACGATAGAGCCGTGCGCCGTTTATAAAAGCGTTAAATGTTTTTTGCCTTTAGGTTTAAGGCTCAATATTCGGCAGGGAATGCTCAGTTCTTATTAAGCATTCCTCCGTTTAAATTTTTAGGGTAGGTGNCACGGTTTCCAACTGTTCCGCTCCGCTGTTTAAGCTTCTCAGGCACATTTGAATTTGTAGAGGCTTCGTCGGTGGTGTGTTCCTAGGGAATCCGGTAAANTTGCCATCTAAGGTGTTTTNGTCTCTGGNCAAGCACTTAGGTNTTAACGTGGTGTTTGNTGTAGTTGGTCGTTCTAAAACATCTAACCAGTTCATCAAACATCACTCCGGCCACAAAAACACGTGGCCTGCGTTGGACGCACGATAGAGCCGTGCGCCGTTTATAAAAGCGTTAAATGTTTTTTTGCCTTAAAGGTT
>NZ_LWGG01000705.1:0-343 GCF_001635365.1 Oleiphilus sp. HI0128
ATATAAGCGGAGGCCAGCACCATGAAAAACAATACCATAATTTTTGTCGGATTGGACACCCATAAGGAGTTCACCGAAGTCGCATATTGCGAAGATCAACGAGGCTCAGAAGTAAAGCATCTTGGAAGAGTTTCTTCAGCCAAAGTATCACTTACCAAGATGGCAAGACAGTTTGAAAGCAAATACCCGCAGGCTACCCTGCATTTTGTTTATGAAGCAGGCCCCTGTGGCTACTGGATTTATCGATTGCTGACAAGCTTAGGCCATTGTTGCTATGTTGTTGCGCCATCACTGATTCCAAAGAAACCCGGACAACGCGTGAAAACAGATAAACGCGATGCAC
>NZ_LWGG01000706.1:0-500 GCF_001635365.1 Oleiphilus sp. HI0128
CGCCCATCACGTGAAGCAATGGCGATATTATCCGGTTGTGAAAGCGATACAAGCCTTGAGAGGCGTTCGACTGCTCACCGCCACTGGTGTCATTGTAGAGCTAGGAGACTTAACACGATTTGATAGCCCTAGAAAACTGATGAGTTATATCGGAACGACGCCCTCCGAGCATTCAAGTGGAGGAAAACGACACTTAGGCGCGATCACCAATTGTGGAAATGGGCGAGCGAGGAGATTGTTAGTTGAGGCTGCACATAGCTATCGCTATCCCGCAAAGATATCGAAGGAATTACAGCTCAGGCAGGAAGGATTGCCGAAAGAGGTAATTGATCAAGCTTGGCAAGCACAACAGAGATTATGTAGACGATATCAACGACTAATACACAAAGGTAAACATCGAAGTGTCGTGGTAACGGCGATCGCACGAGAACTGATAGCTTATATCTGGTCAATCTCGAAGGAAGTCACCTTACCCAGAATAGATCCAAAAACACGAATCC
>NZ_LWGG01000707.1:0-801 GCF_001635365.1 Oleiphilus sp. HI0128
CGCTTTCACAACCGGATAATATCGCCATTGCTTCACGTGATGGGCGAGTTCATTGTCCAGACGCTCTAGTCGAGCATTGCGTTCTGAAATGGTTTGAATCATCTCTTGCAAGACAAATTGCTGACTAGGATGAGGTAAGATGATCTCTGTTAACCAACGAAGGTGTTTTAAGCTCCAATTTGATTTGCCTGAATAGTTAATATGGTTTCTGAGCAGCAAGGCTTTTAGCTGGAAACGTGCATTATTCAAATCATGCATTGCACGCTCACGTGCTCGAGATAGATCTCGTATTGCTTCATCTGCGGGTTCAGGAACGTAAATCGGATCAAGGTCGCCATTACGAACCAAACGAGCTAAATCTTGTGCATCGCGTTTATCTGTTTTCACGCGTTGTCCGGGTTTCTTTGGAATCAGTGATGGCGCAACAACATAGCAACAATGGCCTAAGCTTGTCAGCAATCGATAAATCCAGTAGCCACAGGGGCCTGCTTCATAAACAAAATGCAGGGTAGCCTGCGGGTATTTGCTTTCAAACTGTCTCGCCATCTTGGTAAGTGATACTTTGGCTGAAGAAACTCTTCCAAGGTGTTTTACTTCTGAGCCTCGTTGATCTTCGCAATATGCGACTTCGGTGAACTCCTTATGGGTGTCCAATCCGACAAAAATTATGGTATTGTTTTTCATGGTGCTGGCCTCCGCTTATATGGTATGACACATATATTATGGCTCTGGCTTTGCTAACCCACGATAGGAGGTCAGCACTCTTTTGGGACGTGGGGAGTCATTATGTCTATGTGTGAA
>NZ_LWGG01000708.1:0-9473 GCF_001635365.1 Oleiphilus sp. HI0128
GTTTCTTAATCTACAGTGTTTAAAAAATCCTCTTTACCTGTATACCTTGTTTTATGGGCTATGCCTGTTTGTGTGAGTAGAGTAGAAGAGTTTTATAAGGTAGTAGATAAGTGAACTGTTTTTTTAAGTTAGAAATAATAAAGGATAATAAGTGATGATACGCAAGCTGGCCTTTGCTCTATCACTACTCGGTGTATTGATTGCTGAGTCTGTTTTCGCTCTTGGAATTGGTGAGGCGACTGTAACGTCTGCACTTAACCAACCCTTAAAAGCTGAAATAGAGCTTGTAAACTCAGGTGATTTCTCGGCAGAAGAAATTCTTCCTGGACTAGCAACGCGCGAAGAGTTTTTAAAAGCGAATGTCGACCGTGTTTACTTTTTATCCGATCTGAGGTTTAAAGTTGAAACGAATGCCGATGGTAAGCTTGTCGTTGTTCTTACGACAAACAAACCTGTCCGAGAGCCGTTTTTAAATTTCTTAGTAGAAGTGATTTGGCCAAGTGGCCGACTATTGCGTGAATACGCTTTGTTGATTGATCCTCCATTATTTTCAGAAGACCCTGTCGCACCGGTTAAAGCTGCAAGTGTTACGACGCAGGTAGCGCAAACTGGCGATGTTTTTAATGTACCAGAGCCTGCACCGGTAAGTCGCCGTTCTGTTGCTAACCCTTCGACTGGTATTTCAGGTGGTGAGTACGGCCCAACTGGTAGCTCTGATACGTTATGGGATATCGCAATCAAGGCGCGGCCAAATAGAAGTGTTAGCCCTCAGCAGGTTATGTTGGCTATTCAGGACCTAAATCCAGGTGCCTTCATTCAGGGTAATATCAATAAATTGAAGGCAGGTCAGGTTCTACGTTTGCCCAGCCTTGAGCAGATTAAGCAGCGTTCAACGCATCAGGCAATAGAAGAAGTTATTTCGCAGAACGAGTCTGCGAGAGGCAAACGCTCGAAGTCGGTAGCTTCAAGCCAAGCACCGAAAACTGACGTTAATCAGCCAGCAGTTAAGCGGGCTGGTGATGAACTCAAGCTTGTTGTTGCTGAAAAGACAAACGACGGTGCTAGCAGTGCTAACTCTGGTAGCTCTGCAACAGGCGGCAGTAACGGTAAAGAGACTGATCCGAAGCTAGCGATTACGCTAGAAAAATTGGATAAAGCGAGTATCGAGAATAAAGAGTTAAATAGTCGTGTTTCTGACTTAGAAGAACAGCTACAAACCTTGCAAAGACTCCTTACATTAAAGAATGATCAGCTAGCAAATATTCAGACGCAAATGCGAGTCAATGAGCTAGCGGAAGCGAAGGCTGCGCAGGAAACTGAGGAGCTATCTGAGGCTGATAAGCTGATGGCAATGCCTGACGCAGTTGCTGAAAATGCTGCTGAGGCTTCTGATCAGACGGTAGCCGCAAAAGACGCTATGGCTGAAGCTAAGGAAAGTACTGAGCAAATTGCAGCGATGCCAAAGACTGAGCAAGCAGGTCAGGCCGAGAGCATGAAACCTGCTGAGAAATCGCCAGCAGTTGAAAAGGCTAAGTCTATTGAAATGCCTGTAAGCAAGCCAGCTAAGGCTGAGCAGAACATTATCGAAGTGATCGTTGGTAATCCTCTCTACTTATCAATTGCTGTTCTAGTTGTTGTGCTGGTTGTGTTTGTCCTCTGGTTGGTTTCGCGTAATAACGCTAAGCGTGAGCAAGAGTTTCAGGCAATGCACGATAGTGACGAAATTGAATATGAAGAAGAGGGCGAAGATGCGCTATCGTCGGAAGACGATTATCAGGATGCTGAAGAAGACGGCATGCAAGTTGAATCTTTAGATAGCCCTCTTGAAGATGATGACGAATACATAGATGAAGACTTATTTGCTGAAGAAGAGCCTGCCGTCTCTGGCGAGGAAAATGAGGATGTAATCGCTGAAGTTGATGTTTACATTGCCTATGGCAGACTGGATCAGGCTGCAGCAGTTCTTGAAAGTGCAATTTCAGAAGAACCTGTTAGAACAGACTTGCGCTTGAAGTTGCTGGAAGTATATAAGCAAAGTGGTGATACTGAAGCATTTAACCGCCAGTATAGCGAATTAGAAGCAATTCAGGATTCTGAAGCCTTAGATCAAGCGAGCGCTATCCGCGGAGATATGCTGGATGAGCAGTTGGTGTCGCTAGAAGATAAAGAACATGAGCTTGAGCTAGATCGCGAGATGGAAGAGGTTGAGGCCTCAAAACGCGAGGTTGAAGCGTCTATTGAGGCTGAAGCTGAAGCGCTTGAGGAAGAACCACAATCTTTTGACTTTGACAGTGTTGAACTAGATGAAGAGCATGATCTAGGTATTGATGAATCACTCGATGCAGAATTAACTGCTGACTTGGATGACTCGCTTCTAGAGCCTAGTGATGTGCTAGACGAAACTGTAGATGAGATTACTGATGAGTTGTCAGACTCTGGTGAGTTTGATGATGCGATTCTTGACGTGGATCTTGATGACATAGATTTAAGCGGCGAGCTTGAGCAAGAAACCGAGATTCAGCTGCCTTCAGATTTAAGTGATTCAGCCATCGTTGAATCATTAGCTCAGGGCGGAGAAGGAGATTTAGAGTCTGACGCAACATTAGGTGCCGAAAAGCCGGTTATCAGCGATGATATTCTTGAGCAAGCTTCAGATAAGATGAATGCAGATCAGTCGTTTGATGAAGACCTTGGTGATGCAAGCGAGTTTGACTTCCTTGAAGGTACTGATGAAGCGTCTACCAAGCTTGACTTGGCACGAGCGTATATCGATATGGGTGATATCGAGGGCGCCAAAGATATACTAGAAGAAGTAACTAAAGAAGGCAGTTCTGAGCAGCAAGCAGAGGCGGCTGAATTGCTAAGTTCATTGGACTAATTATTTTGCAGTGGTAGTTTTTGGATGAAACTTGTCTTAATTAGACGACCTGAGTTGACTCTCAAATGAGTTCTGGTCATCTTTCGAATGACACGGCCGGTAACGAAATCGTTACTGGCCGTGTTGCGTTATGCTTGTCATATAATGGTAGTGCTTATCACGGGTGGCAGTCTCAAAAGAGTGGCTTACCTACCGTTCAAAAATACTTACAAGAGGCTGTATCAAGTGTCGCCAATCAGTCCATAGAGCTTGTTTGCGCGGGCAGAACCGATAAGGGTGTGCACGGTGCTCATCAGGTTGTTCATTTTGACACCGAAGTGCAGCGTAGTGAAAGAGCGTGGGTTTTTGGTAGCAACTCAAACCTACCAAAAGATATCAGTGTTTCATGGGCTGGCTGTGTTGACTCTGAGTTTCATGCGCGATTTTCTGCTACCAGTAGGCGCTATCATTATGTGATATACAATCACCCGGTCAGGCCTTCAATCTTCCATAATGAAATGACTTGGTGTCATGACCCCTTAGATGAAATAAAGATGCACCAGGCAGCTCAATGTTTGGTGGGTGAGCATGACTTTAGCTCGTTCAGGGCTGTAGGCTGCCAGTCAAGAACGCCGTTTCGGTTTGTCGAATTTATTAATGTTCAACGCTTCGGCGATATTTTAGTTATTGATATTAAGGGAAATGCATTTTTGCATCACATGGTTCGTAACATTGCTGGTGTTTTGATGGAAATAGGTAAGCAGAGAAAACCAGTAGATTGGTGTGCCGGGGTGCTCGAAGCACGAGACCGGACTAAGGGGGGAGTGACTGCGCAGCCAAATGGTTTGTTCTTAACGCATGTCGATTACCCCTCCCATTTTGGTGTGCCTGTATCTCAAGGAGCGCCGTCGATAATTCGCTCAATGATTGCAAGTGCATCGGGAAGCATGGACAATGATGCAGATCTGTGGCGTATTTCTCATAGGCTCGACTAGTTAAGCATTGTAGTATGTATGGTCTGGCCCTGTGTTTTAGGAAGCGAGCAGCGCCTCAACTATTTTTCACTATTATGCAGTCTAGCAAATCGATATAATGCTGACGCATATTTATTTTTAGCTAAAGGGTTGTGCAAGACAAAGTGCGCACTAGAACAAAAATTTGTGGTATAACATCTTTAAGTGATGCCTTGGGTGCCGTGAACGCCGGTGCTGATGCGCTTGGTTTTGTTTTTTATGAACCGAGTCCGCGTTATGTTTCTCCTGAACTTGCTTGCGATATTATTGCTAAACTTCCACCTTTTGTTTCTGCTGTAGGTTTATTTGTTAATGCTTCTAAGTCTTATGTGAAAGAGGTTTCTAACCTAGCCTCGCTAAGCCTTATTCAGTTTCACGGCGATGAAAACGAAGATTTTTGTTCAAGCTTTGATCGTCCTTATATTAAAGCCGTGCGTGTTCAGTGCGAGCAAGATATTCTAGAGGCCGATAAACATTACTCTAGTGCCTTAGGCTTATTGCTAGATACTTATAAAAAAGGTGTTCCTGGTGGAACAGGAGAGGCCTTTGAATGGTCAATTATTCCAAAAAATACCACTAAACCACTTATTCTTGCCGGGGGCTTAAACGCCTCGAATGTGCGCGCTGCTGTTAAACAGGTGCGCCCCTATGCGGTAGATGTAAGTGGCGGTGTAGAATTACGTAAGGGTGTGAAAGACCACTCTAAAGTTTCAAGTTTTGTAGATGAGGTGTCGAGTGCCAGCGAATACACGAATTACTGAAGAATTGTTAGCTCAACTTCCTGATAATAAAGGGCATTTTGGCCCTTATGGTGGTCGATTTGTTTCAGAGACTTTGATGTCATCGCTTGAAGACCTTGAGAAGAAATACCTTTCTCTCAAAGATGACCCTGAGTTCTGTAAAGAGTTTGATAAGGATATGGCTGACTATGTGGGTCGGCCTTCACCGCTTTATTTTGCCGAACGTCTGACTAGAGAAGTGGGCGGTGCAAAGATCTACCTTAAGCGAGAGGACCTTAATCATACCGGCGCGCACAAAGTAAATAATACCATCGGTCAGGCACTATTAGCTAAGTACTTAGGTAAGCCAAGAGTGATTGCTGAGACAGGTGCAGGTCAGCACGGTGTTGCTTCTGCGACCGTTGCAGCTCGTTTGGGCCTCGAATGTAAGGTCTTTATGGGCATTGAAGATGTGCGTCGTCAAGCTCTGAACGTTTATCGAATGAAGCTCCTGGGTGCAGAAGTTGAAGCAGTAACAAGCGGCACTAAAACCCTAAAAGATGCGATGAATGAAGCGCTTCGAGACTGGGTAACGAATGTCGATAATACTTTTTATATTATTGGTACGGTTGCGGGGCCTCACCCTTACCCTATGCTTGTGCGTGACTTCCAGGCGATCATCGGTCGAGAAGCAAAAGCTCAGTGCCTTGAGAAAGAAGGGCGATTACCTGATGCTTTAGTCGCTTGTGTAGGTGGTGGCTCGAATGCAATCGGTTTATTTTACCCCTTTATCTGCGACCACGATGTTGAGATGTATGGTGTTGAGGCTGGAGGACACGGTATCGAGACTGGTGAGCATGCTGCGCCGCTATGCGCTGGCGCTCCGGGAGTTCTTCACGGAAATCGTACCTACTTGATGTCTGATAAGGCTGGCCAGATTCAGGGCACTCACTCTATTTCTGCAGGGCTTGATTATCCAGGCGTTGGTCCTGAGCATTCCTGGTTGAAGGACATGAAGCGAGCAAATTACGTGTCGGTTACCGACGATGAGGCACTTGCTGCATTCCGTCGCCTAACGCTAGTTGAGGGTATTATGCCTGCACTTGAGTCAAGTCATGCAATCGCCTATGGAATTAAAAAGGCGGCGACGATGTCATCCGATAAAATTATGATCATTAACCTTTCAGGTCGTGGTGATAAAGATATTCATACCGTTGCTGGCATAGATGGAATTGAGGTGTAGTTATGAGTCGTATTCAATCTGTATTAGAGAACTTGCAAGCCGAAGGTAAAAAAGCATTAATCCCATACGTAACTGGCGGTGACCCTAGACCGGGCGCAACGGTTGAGATTATGCATACCTTAGTCGAAGCTGGCGCAGACATAATCGAGCTTGGCGTGCCATTTTCCGACCCGATGGCCGATGGCCCGGTAATTCAGTTAGCCTGCGAGCGTGCACTTGAACACAATGTATCGCTTGATGATATATTTTCGATGGTGAAGGAATTTCGTGAAACAGACCAAGATACTCCGGTCGTATTGATGGGCTACCTAAACCCCTTGGAAATTAAAGGTTACGAAAAATTTGCTATTGAAGCTGCCGAGGTTGGTGTTGATGGTGCGTTAATCGTCGACTTGCCGCCTGAAGAGGCTGAATCTCTTGTACCATTTCTGAAAGAAAATGATCTGGACTCTATCTTCCTGATCGCACCGACAACTACCGACGAGAGAATACAGCATATCGGTCGTCATAGCAGCGGCTATGTATATTACGTATCCGTTAAAGGTGTCACCGGTTCAGCTGAACTGAGTACAACTGAGGTTGCCGAGAAGGTTGCATTGATCCAAAAATATAACCAAATCCCGGTTGGGGTTGGCTTTGGGATTAGAGATGCAGCGTCAGCTGCTGCTGTTTCCAAGTTAGCTAATGGCGTTATTGTTGGCAGCGTCATTGTAAATCTGATTGCTGAAAATAAAGATGATCAAGTTGCGTTAAATAAGGCCGTTAAGGGCTTGGTTTCATCAATGCGTATTGCAATGGATGCTTAATCCATCTCTTACTTTGAATGTGTAAGTTACGAGTGTAGGTAGAAAAATGAGTAGTTGGCTGGACATCATTAAACCCAAGTCGATTCGTTCTGACTCGGGTTCAAAAGGCAATATACCTGAAGGCGTATGGAAAAAGTGCCCAAAGTGTAGTGCTGCTTTATATGGCCCTGAGCTTGAGAAAAATCTTAATGTTTGCCCTAAATGCCAACATCATATGCGTGTATCCGCTCGCCAGCGAATTGATCTCTTTCTTGACCCCGATAACCGGGTTGAGCTTAATGCCAACCTTGAGCCGGTTGATCGTCTGAAGTTTAAAGACACGAAGAAATACAAAGACAGGTTGGTATCGAATCAAAAAGCGAGCGGTGAAAAAGACGCTTTGATTACTTTTAAGGGTGAAGTAAACGGTGTTCCGGTTGTCGTTGCTGCATTTGAGTTCTCTTTTCTTGGTGGTTCTATGGGGGCTGTCGTCGGGGAGAAATTTGTTCGCGCGATAAAATTATGTCTTGATGAAAGTAAACCATTGATTTGCTTTAGTGCCAGTGGTGGTGCGCGGATGCAGGAGGCCTTGATCTCACTTATGCAAATGGCGAAAACAGCCGCTGCACTTGAGAAGTTAAAAGAGGCACGACTTCCCTATATTTCTGTACTAACAGACCCTGTATTTGGTGGAGTATCTGCTAGTCTGGCGATGTTGGGCGATTTGAATATCGCAGAACCAAATGCTTTGATAGGCTTCGCCGGACCACGTGTTATTGAGCAAACTGTGCGAGAGAAGCTACCAGAAGGTTTTCAACGGAGTGAGTTTTTGCTAGAGCATGGCGCAATCGATATGATACTAGAGCGCCATGAACTAAGGGATCGCTTGTCTTCGCTTATTTCAAAACTGACAGAGTTCAGAGTGGCGAAAGTAGCGCCGGACGAAGTTAAAGAGACTAAACCTGAAGAAAGTAGTGCTGATAGCGATGGTTCTGATTCCGAACCTGAGAGTGAAGAGCTTCAGTCTACCTAAGTCATGCCTAACGTGCTAAACACTCTCGATCAGTGGCTAAGCCACATATCACAATCTCACCCAAAAGAAATTGAGCTTGGCTTAGATAGAGTAAAGTCTGTCTACCAAAAAATGAGCTTTGAGGCGCGCCCGCGAAAAATTGTGGTGGTCGCAGGTACTAATGGCAAGGGCTCGACAATTGCTTTGAGCCAAGCTGGCCTGGCTTCGCAAGGGCTAAGGTGTGGTACCTATACTTCTCCACATATATCTAAATACAACGAACGAGTCCAATTGCTTGGCGTTGATGCAAGTGACCATCAGCTTGTTGAGGCCTTCCAATATATTGACGAGGTGAGGGGAGACACTCCGCTTACCTACTTTGAGTTCGGCACCTTGGCTGCTTTGTACGTCCTCTTTAATGCAGATCTTGATGTCGTGTTGCTCGAAATCGGTTTAGGAGGGCGCTTGGATGCCGTAAATATCGTTGATGCAGATATCTCCGTGATTACTTCAATCGACATTGATCACATTGACTGGCTCGGCGACGATATTCAACAAATAGGCAGAGAGAAGGCTGGTATCCTAAGGAAAGGTCAGCCATTTTTGGCTGGTGAAAACCTTCCTCAAAGCGTCTTTGAATGTGCTGAGAAGCTCGCTTGTCAAACCTTGGTCTGTCATGAAGATTTCTATATTGACGATGACTTGGTGAGTGTTGCCCAGAAAGATTTGAGTAGGTTCAAGTTTCAGGGGTTTCCAAAGCTAAATTTACCCGATAACAATATTCTTCTCGCCTATCAGTTAATCGCTCTATTGCTTGATGGCCGCTCGCTGGATGCCGACTCGGTATATCGAAGCATGTGCAATGTTAAGTTGTCAGGGCGCCTTGAACAGTCTAGCCAAGTAAAAGGCTTATATTTTGATGTAGGCCATAATCCTCACGCAGCAAGGTTCCTAAAGTCCTTTTTGTTAAAAGAGGGTGAGGGAAAAGATAAAATTGAAGTTGTGTTCTCTGCGTTAGCAGATAAAGATGTTCGAGGCGTTGTCGCGGAACTTTCAGAATCTGTGGATCGCTGGCTAATAGCGCCATTGAATGTTGACAGAGCAATGTCTATTGCCGAATTGCAGAGTGTGCTTTCTGAAGTGTCCGATAAGGTTCTTAGCTTCGAGACGATAGATCAAGCACTTGCGTTTAGCCTAGAGCAAAAAGAGAAGGAAATATCGGCTATGACTACTGGTAAAGAGTCGCTTGTGTTAGTGTTTGGCTCGTTCTTTACTGTCGAAGCCGCAAAAAAGTTTATGGATAGTTATGAGTGAATCAGTTGATAGTTTAAAGCAACGCTTGGTCGGAGCGTTCGTTATCTTGTCTTTGGCGATTATATTTCTGCCAATGATTTTTGATAAGCCTCATAACGAAGGACGAAGTCTTTTAGTACCGGTGCCACCCAAACCTGACTATAAAACAATAGAGATCGGTAAGCCGGTTCAACCTCAGTTCAAAGTGCTCTCGGTCGATAGCGACACGGGTAAAGTTGTAGAGGGTGATGAGTTGCTTAAGCCAAGCCCCTCTGAGAAAGCTATTAAGAAAATTGAGCTTGGCGCCCTAAGCGATGAGGCGTCAAAACCTTCGGATGATGTCCAGGTAAAGAGTCCTTCCAGCCCAGCAGCTGTCAAAAAATCCCCTAAGCCCAAAGAAGTTAAGCCTGTCGTAGCAGCCTCTAAACGTCCACTGGCTTCCAAGCCAAAAGTGTCGCATTTGCCCGTTTTTAAAAATATTTGGATGGTTCAGTTAGGAACGTTTAGTAAAACTGAGAACGCTTATAAGCTAAGAGACAAACTCAGGGCCG
>NZ_LWGG01000709.1:0-291 GCF_001635365.1 Oleiphilus sp. HI0128
GTCACCGGCAAGGAATGTCTGGGCGAGTCAAGCACCATACTATGAACGCCATCAGCCCGAAAAGACGCTCCTCTATCAATTGGTTCAGGAACATTATCCTGTCTTTAAGTCCTCGTTGGAGGGTCAGGGACAAAGCTTGCCTCGTTACGTTCAGAGAGAGTTCGAAGATTTTCTCCAATGTGGTCGGCTGGAATATGGCTTTTTGCGTGTCCGCTGCGAGGATTGCCATCATGAACGATTGGTCGCATTTAGCTGCAAGCGCAGAGGGTTCTGCCCCAGCTGTGGTGCCCG
>NZ_LWGG01000710.1:0-402 GCF_001635365.1 Oleiphilus sp. HI0128
CAGGCTCAGGCTCAGGCTCAGGCTCAGGCTCAGGCTCAGGCTCAGGCTCAGGCTCAGGCTCAGGCTCAGGGCTTAGGTCATGAATTTCGCTCAGGTATTCTTGAAGTGCTGGAGGCGGTTCTGTCTTGTTTAAAGAATTTTCGTTTTCTGTTGGTTCATCAGTGTTATTTGATTCTTGTTGATCCGAGCTTAAACTTTCCTCGACTTCCTCGACTTCCTCGACTTCCTCGACTTCCTCGACTTCCTCGACTTCCTCGACTTCCTCGACTTCCTCGACTTCCTCGACTTCCTCGACTTCCTCGACTTCCTCGACTTCCTCGACTTCAGTCGACAGCTCCTGACTTATTCTGCTTTCCTCTGGCGCAGAGGCAGTTTGTACCTGCTCGATTGGTTCCGAAAGGT
>NZ_LWGG01000711.1:0-397 GCF_001635365.1 Oleiphilus sp. HI0128
CTTCTTAACAATGGCTTCTTTAAACTCTTTTGAATAATGCTTCACTCATATTCTCTTACCGCCTCCTATTCAATTATTAAAAATTAACAGAGGCGACAACTATCCTGACACAGGGGGGTATCCCTCTTGATACTGTTTATGCATACAGCATATAGAAGAAGCTTCACTTAGCGAATATTGGCCGTAATTTTGTAAAAACAGTCCAACTGTTATGTCCGCTTATCTCACTTTCCAGAAGTAACCGATCAGATCAATATTGGCCAAAAAATCTTTGTTTATCGATCAGTCANGAAGGTCCGTTTTGCGGACGTCATTGGCATCTGTTTAAAAAATACGGTAAATACTAAAGTTTGACGATATAATAGAGAAAATTTATAGACTGGAGCGGTGGATGCCG
>NZ_LWGG01000712.1:0-288 GCF_001635365.1 Oleiphilus sp. HI0128
GGCCTTCTCTGCTTTGGCCTTCTCTGCTTTAGCTTTCTCTGCTTTAGCTTTCTCTGCTTTAGCTTTCTCTGCTTTAGCCTTCTCTGCTTTAGCCTTCTCTGCTTTGGCTTTTTCTGCTTTAGCCTTCTCAGCTTTAGCCTTCTCAGCTTTAGCCTTCTCAGCTTTAGCCTTCTCAGCTTTAGCCTTCTCTGCTTTGGCTTTCTCTGCTTTAGCTTTCTCTGCTTTAGCTTTCTCTGCTTTCGCTTTCTCTGCTTTAGCTTTCTCTGCTTTAGCTTTCTCTGCTTTAGC
>NZ_LWGG01000713.1:0-1121 GCF_001635365.1 Oleiphilus sp. HI0128
ACAGCCCTTTGCTAAAACTCCGGCCATTAGTGTTTCTTCCTTTGGCTTCATTTTAACGTTCTTGGGGCTGAGATGCTGAAAGTCTTGAGTAAACTGACATACTTGGTTAACTTCCTTGAGTAGTTGAAGAATTGGAATATATCCATCCTGGGACAGCGCATCCGAAATAAATGACTTCTCTTCAAAATCGGTTTTCGATGTTTTTACTCTAGATACTCGACCATTCTTAAAAGTGAGCGCTGTATTTATCCCTTTTACTAAATGCTCATTGACGACCTTGTATTTCTCGTGAAGCCCCAACTTCAAACCAGCTAAATACGCTTCGCCGTCTATGTACTCAAGTAAATTACACTCACGCAAGATCTGGTATTTATGTGCCTCCCAGTATTCTTTATCAATCATGTAGTCTTGAATACTGCGAAAACGATACGAGCAGTTGATATTTAAGTCTCCCGACTTAATCCCTTTGGATATGTAGATGTATAGGAGGCACTTGTACAATGAAGTTGAAAAATCATTGCGCTCTACTGCTGCACGATCTTGCTTTGTCAAAAAACTAATAGGAGGGGACTTTCCCACATTTCCATCCGATTCTTGGAAGTGCGCTATCGCAGCTAATAAATCCTTTGCCTTTGATGCGCCATCAAAGGAGAGAGCTCTTACTATCGGAGTGGCCTTGAGTTGTAGCCTTAAAGAAAGCGATTCGAGCAACTGGTAGTAAGTTTGGTTTTTGCTTTCTTTTCTAAGTTGATTATCTAGTTCTTCTAACAGGCTGTAGTCAATTTCGTCCTTTTTCTGATAATCAAAAACAAGCTCTTCTATTTTGTAGTATTTCTCGTTTGGCGTAGATAATCGGCTTTCAACGATTGAGATAATATCTTTGGCGAGCTTTGAAATAGATTTATGAGACTTACTTAGTTCCTGAACTGCCTTATCACGCTCCTCCTTAACTAATCGCTCATGTTCTGCTTGCTTACTAGTAGCCTTATGCAGTGTTGATGTGACCGATTTCATCAATGCATCAACAAGACTATCTTGTCTAGAGAAATAGTTGTGCTTAACAAACCCTAGCAGATGAAGATAAATGTTCTCCTGGTCTGTGAGCTGGGTCAGTTGTTGGA
>NZ_LWGG01000714.1:0-202 GCF_001635365.1 Oleiphilus sp. HI0128
CTTTTTTCTTCTCTAGAGCNTTTTTCTTCTCNAGAGCNTTTTTCTTCTCNAGAGCCTTTTTCTTCTCTAGAGCCTTTTTCTTCTCTAGAGCCTTTTTCTTCTCTAGAGCCTTTTTCTTCTCTAGAGCCTTTTTCTTCTCTAGAGCCTTTTTCTTATCNAGAGCCTTTTGTTTTTCCTGAACCTTTGCCCGCTCCCTATCTCG
>NZ_LWGG01000715.1:0-455 GCF_001635365.1 Oleiphilus sp. HI0128
TCGTTCGTTTGTGCTGACATATAGTGGTTCGTTTTTATCTAGGTTTGAGACTTTGGTGCAAAAAAAGGGGAGTCAAATGACTCCCCTTTCGGTTTAGGCTGCGAATTATGCCACAGACAGACTAGGTTCTGAAGAAACGAACCAATTGTTGCATCTTACTCGCCTGGTCACTCATAGACCTTGACGCAGCGGCAGTTTCTTCAACCAAGGCTGCGTTTTGTTGTGTCATCTCATCCATTTGCGAAATGGCCTGGTTGATCTGTCCAATTCCGTTAGATTGTTCTTTGGCAGCAACATTGACGCTTTCTATACGGCGTGCAACTTGCTCTACGGAGTGGACGATGCCATTTAAGGTTTCACCTGTCTGATTGACTAACATTGAGCCTGACTCGACTTTATTGACACTGTCGCGAATAAGGTCTTTGATCTCTTTCGCGGCACTGGCGGAGCGTTGG
>NZ_LWGG01000716.1:0-487 GCF_001635365.1 Oleiphilus sp. HI0128
CTAGCTGGTTTGGCTGGCGGTATCGAAGCTAACGCTGGTGGCGCATCTTTGAAGCAGCTAGAATCTAACAATGTACAGGCTGCTCCTGGTGTATCTGTTGTTCAAGCAGTTGCTGGTGCACTTGGCGGAACATTCGTTAAGGGTCGTGTTGGTATCGAAGACGGTGACTTGTTGATTCACGAAATCGCAACTGACCCACTAGCTGCGCTTATCGATGCTGATGCTCTTATCGCTGGCGGCGCTACTGCACTTGCTGGTTTCTCAACTCAAGAAGTTATCGACGGTGCTATCACTGCAGTTGATTTCAAGTATACAATCGATGCTATCGGTATTGCTGATTCTTCTTATGGCGCTGGTGAAGGCACATATGATTCAGCTACAAACATCCTTACACATCCTACAGCACAAACTACTACTTTGATCAGTGACTTAAGCATTGCTGGTTACTTGGGTCACAAAGATATCCATATCGAAAACAATGGTAATG
>NZ_LWGG01000717.1:0-6535 GCF_001635365.1 Oleiphilus sp. HI0128
CTCTCTAAGGTGAATTTTGATCAAGCTCTCATTGAATCAAAAAGCCAATACACAAAAGCACTTAAAAGCTGCCAGGAGCGCCTTCTCCAAATCCAACAAGCCTATTATCGACAAGGCAAACGAGCAATTATCGTGTTTGAAGGTTGGGACGCCTCAGGTAAAGGTGGGGTAATTAGGCGAATTAGCGAAAAGCTCGACCCCCGCGGTTTTAGGGTCTATCCGATATCAGCGCCTCACCCCGATGAGCAAGGCCGACACTACCTGTATCGCTTTCAAACCCGTCTTCCCAAGCCAGGCACCTTAGCCATTTTTGACCGTTCTTATTACGGCCGGGTGCTTGTCGAGCGAGTAGAAGGCTTTGCACCAGAAACAGCTTGGCAGAGAGCTTATCAAGAAATAAATGAATTTGAGCGAATGTTGACTGATGACGGCGTGCACCTGATCAAGTTCTTTTTACATATCACGCCCGAAGAACAACTTAAGCGTTTTGAACTACGTTTAAACACACCAGAAAAGCAATGGAAGCTAACAGAAGAAGACATCCGAAATAGGCTAAAATGGGACGATTACACACACGCAAGCAACGATATGTTCCGTTTCACTAGTACCGAAGCATCACCCTGGAACGTAGTACCCGCTAATCATAAGTGGAGCATGCGAGTTGCTGTCATGCAGAAGCTGAATGATCAGCTTGTGAAAGGTGTTGATATCACACCACCCGCTCTCGACCCAAAGCTGGTCAAAGCTGCCAAGAAGCATTTGGGTCTAGAAATTTAGGCAGGAGTGATTTACTTCTGCTTCGCTTCAAAAGCTTCGAGCTGCTGAGGCGTTGCCTTCAATTGATGCTTCTCTTTCCATTCAGAATAAGGCATACCATAAACGGCTTTACGCGCCTGATCATAGTCAATTTCAACACTTTGCTCTTCGCCAGCGGCCATGTACCATTTTGCTAAGCAGTTACGACAGAAGTCAGCCAGAATCATTAGGTCGATATTTTGCACTTCTTTGTGGTCGTCAAAGTGTTTTAGCAGTCGACGAAAAGCGGCCGCTTCGATCTCGGTACGTTGTTGATCGCTCATATTTTCAAATGCGGTATTTACAGACATATTATCCCTTAATATTGTTTAATTAGTGCGCCAAGGCTATCGGTTTTTTTGTAGATAGTATCAGAAGCACGCTTATTTTTTCTGAAATGTGCGCCACAAATACTGGGCTCACTGAGACTTTACTTCAGACTCTAAGTAGTCGAGCAAAAATTCTTGCTCTAGAGGTTTGGAAAAGTAATAACCCTGCAGTTTTTCCACGCCTAACTCAACGAGTTTACGACACTGAGCCTCAGTTTCCACCCCCTCAGCCACAACATCAAACTTGAGCAAGCGCGCGGCATGCGTAACAGCTGTCACAATAGCAAAACCACTCGTATCCAACTTCGTGATAAATGATCGATCAATTTTTACCGTATTTACCGCTAAATCCTGCATAGCGGATAATGAAGAGTATCCTGTTCCAAAGTCATCAATCGAAACTTTGATACCACGTGACTGTATAGCCGAAATGGTCTCCATCATCTTTTCAGTATCTTTGGCAAATACTGATTCTGTAATTTCCAAGTAGATGAGCGAAGGGTCAATACCACTTTCTTGTACAGCTTCATCAACTATGCTCAAGAAGTCAGAATCCTCTAATTGAATCACTGAAACATTAATACAAACTGAAACCCGCCTCAGACTTTGCCACGCAAGCGCAACTTTACACGACTCTTTAAGAACCCATACGCCTATTCGATGTATTGAACCGTACTGTTCAGCAATTTTGATGAACTCATCAGGAGGGATGCTCTTACCTTCAAAATCCCATCTCAATAAAGCTTCAAATGCGATGTTCTTACTATTATTTGTTGATACGATCGGTTGAAAAACAAGACGCATCTGATCCTTATCAATCGCATCATTTAATCCTTTTTTCAGTTCAAGCTCATATTGGTGTTTAGCTTCCATTTCTGGTGTGAACACACAAACTTTTGAGGGTTTTGTTTTTTTCTGGTGATACATTGCCGTATCAGCAAACTGAATCAACCTGCTTTCAGAGCGCTCATGCTCGGGATATAAGCTAATCCCAACCGTCGCGCTAACCGGCAATATCCCCTCATTTGATTGATGTTCATGAGATAAAATTTCAATTATCTCGTAGGCCTGTGAGATGGCTTTTTCACTACTACAATCTTCAATGGCAATCAGGAACTCATCACCGCCCCAACGGCATAACAAACTTTCATTGGCAACTTTTTCACGAAGCCGTCGAGCACTTTCTTCTAAAATTTGATCCCCTACCTTATGCCCATAGGTATCGTTTACTTTCTTAAAACCGTCAAGGTCTATAAATAATAAACTCAGGGTGCTCCTTTTCTCATCACTTGCCTGCAAACTCGCTTTAAGGTTCTTCAGAAAAGAGTTCCTATTGTGCAAATGGGTTAGTGAGTCTAAATTAGAAAGCTCATAAATTTTCTGCGTTCTCTGCTCTACTTTTTGTTCCATACGATTTACTAACAAGGCATTTTCATTCTTTAAAGCAATCGCATCTCGAGCAAAGTTTGCTGACTTAGCTGAAATGATGAGCATCACGAGACTATAGCTAAGCCCTAACACACCAATATTCTGATCGGTCGCGTCGTTACTGAGTAAGAACACCACCGACACAGGACACAACAAGGCAAAGGTATAAAACATGGACGTAAGTTTATGAGCAGCCAACACAATAGCCGACCCACCGGCCATCCCTGAAATCACAATTATAATCGTTACCTTCTCAACCAAGGGACTATAACTCACAGCATAAGCGGCATAGCTAGACCACATTAAGGCCGTTAGATTGACCCCATAAATAAAGCGTCTGACTGACCTTTTGCCGTCGTAGTGAGTCTTCGATAAATGCTTCTTCCAGGATACCCAGTCAATCAGCCTAACAAGCAGTAAACTCATCATCCCTAACCACCAGGTAATTTTAAACTCTTGCAGAACAGGATTATCGTAAAAATAAACTAAAAAGCTGGAAGCAATAATCGATATTAATATGCCAGAAAAGGCATTCCCATAAAGAAGCTCAGCAGCATCACGTTGATCATCATATGAAAGTAAGTCTTGAGTACTGCGCTGCACATGTCACCTAAACTAAGTTATTTCAAGATTGATAAGAATTCTTAAGCGCCCGGACTACACAAAATTATGGCGCACGTAGACTACCATGCTGTAGGCGCACAAAATTGCTCATTTCGTGAACAATTGCAACAAATTCGCCCATCACACAAAAGCCATCATATCTAGCTTGCCTTTCGGAATTTATAATGCGGTAATTGTAGTACATGATTACCATATACCTAAAATAAGACCTTCAACTAAAAGGATTTAGTGATGTCGATAAAAGACTGGCCCGAGGATGAGCGGCCTAGAGAAAAACTCCTCAAATTTGGTTCACAAAGTCTGAGCGATGCCGAGTTACTTGCCATATTTTTACGCGTCGGCACGCGCGGGCAAAGCGCTATTGAACTGGCGCGCGCCTTAATCCGGCACTTTGGCTCGTTACGACAGCTAATTGGTGCAAGCCAAAAGCAGTTCTGCGCTCATCCCGGCATGGGCCCAGCCAAGTACACTCAATTACAAGCTACGCTGGAAATGAGCAAGCGATGCTTTCATCATGAAATTCAGGAAAGCGATGCGCTTACCAGCCCTGAAGCAACTCGCAACTTCTTACGCAGTGCGATTATCCACAAGAAGCAAGAAGTATTCGGCTGCCTGTTTTTAAACAACCAGCACCAAGTATTGAAGTTCGAAGAACTATTTCAGGGAACAATAGATTCTGCCTCGGTTTACCCACGCGAGGTCGTCGGCAAAGTGATTGAAAACAATGCCGCTGCCGTTATCTTTTGTCACAACCACCCTTCCGGTTCAGCAAAACCGAGCCAAGCCGATATTGAGCTTACCCGACGTTTAGTTAAAGCTTTGGAGTTGATTGACGTACGCGTGCTCGATCATATGATTGTCGCGGGTTCTCTTGTCGTGAGCATGGCTGAGCTGGGGCTGCTATAAACATTAGCCAAAGCCTTTCAAGCCACCTTGGCCTTCACCAAGATAGGCAGCACCATAGACACCCGCCGAATCCCCGAGCTTTGCGCAAACGATCGGGGTTTTGGCGTGTTCGGTAAATACATGCGCTGCCATCCGCTCATTTATATCTGAATAGATCTCGATAATATTGGACATGCCACCGCCCAAAATAATGATCTGCGGGTCAAGTATATTAACCACCTGAGCAAGCGAAGCAGCCAGCTGGTTCAAGTAGCTTTGCCAAATATCTGCCGCCTTGGCATCTTTGGCTCTCATAGCCGAAATAATTTCTTCAGAGCTAAGTACCTGAGCGTACCTAAGATGATAGCTCATGGCTAAACCTGGCCCCGACAAGTAGGTTTCAATACAGTCTTTGCGACCACAATAGCAAAGCCTGCCTCTCTCTGGCTCGGGTAATTTATCCAACTCAAGAGCTGGCAGACAGTTATGTCCCCACTCCCCGGCAATGCTATGTAAGCCAGCTAACACTTTTCCGTTGACGACAAGGCCCGAACCAACACCCGTCCCAAGAATCACGCCAAAGCTAATCTCTGGCACTTGTGCGCCGAACCCTTCTTTGCCACTTCCTGCAAGTGTTTCAGCTAAGGCAAAGCAGTTTGCATCATTTTCCAGATAGACCTCACAAGCGAGTAGGCGCTTAAGATCCTCAAGCAAGGGTTTACCATTCAGTACCACGGAATTGCAGTTCTTCATTACTCTCGGCCCCGTCACGGAGTCTGTCAGTGCACCGGGCGCACCAATGCCAATTGCTTCACCCTGGCTCAAACCACAGACCTGTTTCGCCTCACCAACTAGACTCGCAATTGCCTGTAAGGTTTGCCCATAATCATTTTTTGGTGTTGCAACTCGTTGCCGCCAGAGAACTTTTTGACCGTCCAAGACAACAGCCTCTATTTTCGTACCACCGAGATCCACACCAAGTTTCATAAATCCCCTTCTATCAACCATCCACACCCAAATATGAGCGTCATTTTGTACCTGATAAAGCCGATACCACGTTACAAGTTTATACACATTTTTGAAAATATTTTTTGCGATTAAAAATGCTTTCTGGTATAAAGGCGGGCTCTTTAGTGAGGACTCCAAAAAAGGGTCCGATATTTGAATTTTTTTGAACGTGCTTTCAAGGGACGTTTCGAAGTTGGAGGCAAGGTTACAATGTCTAGAGTATGTCAGGTTACAGGCAAGCGCCCAGTAGCAGGAAACAACGTTTCACACGCAAAAAACCGCACACGTCGTCGTTTTTTGCCTAATTTACAATCTCACCGTTTTTGGGTTGAGGGCGAGAAGCGTTTTGTTAAGCTTCGTGTATCTACCAAAGGTATGCGTATTATCGATAAAAAAGGCATCGAGACAGTTCTTAGTGAACTACGTGCTCGCGGCGAGAAAGTTTAGGAGATTGAGCAATGCGTGATAAAATCCGTTTAGTTTCAAGCGCTGGTACTGGTCATTTCTACACGACTGACAAGAACAAGCGTAACATGCCAGAAAAGATGGAAATCAAAAAGTATGACCCAGTTGTGCGTAAGCACGTGGTCTACAAAGAAGCTAAAATCAAGTAAGATTTTCTACCTTTCGAGGTAGGCAGCTTATTGCTTCCATTGAAAAGCCCGACTTTATTGTCGGGTTTTTTGTGCCTGTCTATGTCTATATTTTCAAAGTTTCAAGCTAATAGCCTTTGGGTAGTTTTACCTCTAATTCGATGGGTAAATGGTCAGATACCGGAAACGTTACCACGCCCGCCCTCTTAACCAATAGGCTACGACTCACCAGAATATGATCTAAGGCCTTTTCAGGGCGCCAGCTAGGAAATGAATGAGATACGCCCGGCAAAGTCACCAAGCCGGCTCCTTTTAGCGGAGAGTCATGCAGTATTTTCTCGGCATGGGTATTCATGTCGCCCATCAACACCACATGGTTATAGTCATCAACCAAATCCCGAACAAAACGTAGCTGCTGTTTTTGGGCACTATCGCTGAGCGACAAGTGCATAATCACCAATACGATCGGATCTTCCTCTTTTCCGTACTCGGCAACAATCACGCCTCGGCCAGGTATTAAGCCAGGCAAGCGATGCTCTTCAACCTTGATTGGCCGGAAACGACTTAACAAGCCATTACTATGCTTTGCTACAGGACCAAAATTTCTATTTAACTGCTGATACCAAAACGGCAAACCTGCATTACTCGCAAGGTATTCGACCTGATTAATAAATCCGCTGCGCAAGCTACCGCCATCGACCTCCTGCAAAGCCACCATATCGTACTGACTAATCAGCTCAGCAATTTTATCCAGATTGTCTTGCCGCTTTTTGTGAGGCAAAACGTGCTGCCAACTACGTGTCAGATAGTGACGGTAGGAAGAGGTGGAAATACCCACTTGAATATTGAAGGTTAATAGTCGAATCGTTTTGT
>NZ_LWGG01000718.1:0-842 GCF_001635365.1 Oleiphilus sp. HI0128
ATTTTTAGGGTAGGTGGCACGTTTTCCCACTGTTCAGCTCTGCTGTTTAAGCTTCTCAAGCACATTTGTATTTGTAGAGGCTTCGTTGGTGGTGTGTTCCTAGGGAATCCGGTAAAGTCGCCATCTACGGTGTTTTTGTCTCTGGGCAAGCACTTTGGTTTTAACGTGGTGTTTGGTGTAGTTGGTCGTTCTAAAACATCTAACCAGTTCATCAAACATCACTCCGGCCACAAAAACACGTGGCCTGCGTTGGACGCACGATAGAGCCGTGCGCCGTTTATAAAAGCGTTAAATGTTTTTTGCCTTTAGGTTTAAGGCTCAATATTCGGCAGGGAATGCTCAGTTCTTATTAAGCATTCCTCCGTTTAAATTTTTAGGGTAGGTGGCACGGTTTCCAACTGTTCCGCTCCGCTGTTTAAGCTTCTCAGGCACATTTGAATTTGTAGAGGCTTCGTCGGTGGCGTGTTCCTAGGGAGTCCGGTAAAGTTTTCATCTTAATTATTCTAGCCACAGGTCAAGAACTCAGGTTCCGCCTTCGGCTACACAACGTGGTGTTGTTCTAGTTGGGTGTTCTAAAACATCTAACCAGTTCATCAAACATCACTCCGGCCACAAAGAGACGTGGCCTGCGTTGGACGCACGATAAAGCCGTGCGCCGTTTATAAAAGCGTTAAATTTTTTTGGCTCTAAAGGTATAGAGCTCAATATTCGGCAAGGAGTGCTCAGTTCTTATTAAGCATTCCTTCGTTTAAAGTTCTAGGGTGTGTGGCACGGTTTCCCACTGTTCCGCTCCACTGTTTAAGTTTCTCAGGCACTTTTTAATTTGCTGAGATTTCGTCGGT
>NZ_LWGG01000719.1:0-330 GCF_001635365.1 Oleiphilus sp. HI0128
GTGGATAGGTTTATGTTTTCCTGGGCTGAAAACGTTCTTAATGATAACCCACTTTCAAGCCACTTCTTAACAATGGCTTCTTTAAACTCTTTTGAATAATGCTTCACTCATATTCTCTTACCGCCTCCTATTCAATTATTAAAAATTAACAGAGGCGACAACTATCCTGACACAGGGGGGATTCGTGTTTTTGGATCTATTCTGGGTAAGGTGACTTCCTTCGAGATTGACCAGATATAAGCTATCAGTTCTCGTGCGATCGCCGTTACCACGACACTTCGATGTTTACCTTTGTGTATTAGTCGTTGATATCGTCTACATAATCTCTGT
>NZ_LWGG01000720.1:0-1181 GCF_001635365.1 Oleiphilus sp. HI0128
GTCGACGACGAAGCTCTTTTTATCAGAAAAATATATGATATAGAGGGTACGCTTGACATCTTTGGTGATTGGATACATTTCCATGCATCTGCGCAAGGTGATCTTGGTTATACCATTCTAATCAAGGTGGATGAGAGTGGTATATGCCATTTGGTTTACTATATGGAATGGGGCAATCATTGCGACGCAGCCTATTTTGGGAATATTATTCTTTCAAAGGAAAGTGTTGACGAATTGGCGTCGCGAGACCCTGGGGAACACATAACAAGTTGGTCAACATGACGCCTGGCGGCGCATGTCACCAAGGCGTTAAATGTTTTTTGGCTCTTAAGGTTTAGGGCTCAATATTCGGCAGGGAGTGCTCGTTTCTTTTCATACATTCCTCCGTTTAAAGTTTTAGGGTAGGTGGCACGTTTTCCCACTGTTCCGCTCTACTGTTTAAGCTTCTCAAGCACATTTTAATTTGTAGAGGCTTCGTCAATGGTGTGTTCCTAGGGAATCCGGTAAAGTCGCCATCTGCGGTGTTTTTGTCTCTGGGCAAGCACTTTGGTTTTAACGTGGTGTTTGGTGTAGTTGGGAGTTCTAAAACATCTAACCAGTTCATCAAACATCACTCCGGCCACAAAGAAACGTGGCCTACGTTGGACGCACGATAGAGCCGTGCGCCGTTTATAAAAGCGTTAGAACTTTTTAATCAGATTGTAGATCAACCTAAAATGGATATAGAAAAAAAAGAATTTTGGGGTACAACGAAAGCTTCATCTTTAGCAACATACGGCTTTCTCATAGGGTTAATTAGCTGTTATTTTGCTTTAACTCAGCATGTAGCTTTATTGTTAGTATCAATCTTGTGCGTAGGCTCAATATTTTATGCGCTTACCACCAATTATCGACAAGGCTTTAATGTCAGGTGGCGGCTAGCTAATTTTATATTTCACTGTGTCTTTTTATTGGCCTTAGTTTCAGGGGTTGGCTTTGTATTATTTCTACTTTATGCGTAGTAAAGTTCTAACAAGTTTAGCCAGCATCGCCCCAGCAAAAAGACGCTGGGGCTGGACCTCGCTGCGCTCGGCCGCTGCTAAAGGCGTTAAGTGTCCGAGTGGTTGTCTGGTTGTCTGGTTGTCTCTTAAAGTATTTGTTACTTTTCGTAAGTAGCTGGCTTGCTGTAGAGAATTTAATGT
>NZ_LWGG01000721.1:0-283 GCF_001635365.1 Oleiphilus sp. HI0128
CGCGTTTATCTGTTTTCACGCGTTGTCCGGGTTTCTTTGGAATCAGTGATGGCGCAACAACATAGCAACAATGGCCTAAGCTTGTCAGCAATCGATAAATCCAGTAGCCACAGGGGCCTGCTTCATAAACAAAATGCAGGGTAGCCTGCGGGTATTTGCTTTCAAACTGTCTCGCCATCTTGGTAAGTGATACTTTGGCTGAAGAAACTCTTCCAAGGTGTTTTACTTCTGAGCCTCGTTGATCTTCGCAATATGCGACTTCGGTGAACTCCTTATGGGTGTC
>NZ_LWGG01000722.1:0-340 GCF_001635365.1 Oleiphilus sp. HI0128
ACCGGATTCCCTAGGAACACACCACCGACGAAGCCTCTACAAATACAAATGTGCTTGAGAAGCTTAAACAGCAGAGCTGAACAGTGGGAAAACGTGCCACCTACCCTAAAAATTTAAACGGAAAGGTGCCAGATTAGAAACGTGCATTCCTTGCCGAATACTGAGCCTTAAACCTAAAGGCCAAAAAACATTTAACGCCGCAATAAAGGGCGAGCGGCGCGCAGCAGAGCGAGTCCAGCCCACGACCCTTTGTGGGCGTCTTTGATTGCCTGGTTATNCGTTTTAGTATTCGCCGAAGATCTTGACCTCATAGGTGTAATTGCTAAAGCCGGCAGGCATG
>NZ_LWGG01000723.1:0-603 GCF_001635365.1 Oleiphilus sp. HI0128
TTTTCGATGGTGCTGATACCTTTAAATATGTTGAGAAATAGAGCACTTAACAAGTTTATCAAACCTCGTTCCGCCCACAAAGAAACGTGGGCTACACTGGACGCGCAAAGACACGCGCGCCGTTTATAAAAGCGTTAAATGTTTTTTGGCCTTTAGGTTTAAGGCTCAGTATTCGGCAAGGAATGCACGTTTCTAATCTGGCACCTTTCCGTTTAAATTTTTAGGGTAGGTGGCACGTTTTCCCACTGTTCAGCTCTGCTGTTTAAGCTTCTCAAGCACATTTGTATTTGTAGAGGCTTCGTTGGTGGTGTGTTCCTAGGGAATCCGGTAAAGTCGCCATCTACGGTGTTTTTGTCTCTGGGCAAGCACTTTGGTTTTAACGTGGTGTTTGGTGTAGTTGGGTGTTCTAAAACATCTAACCAGTTCATCAAACATCACTCCGGCCACAAAGAAACGTGGCCTGCGTTGGACGCACGATAGAGCCGTGCGCCGTTTATAAAAGCGTTAAATGTTTTTTGGCCTTTAGGTTTAAGGCTCAATACTCGGCAAGGAGTGCTCGTTTCTTTTCATACATTCCTCCGTTTAAGTTTTTAGGGTAAGTGG
>NZ_LWGG01000724.1:0-16907 GCF_001635365.1 Oleiphilus sp. HI0128
GCTTTAGCCTTCTCTGCTTTAGCCTTCTCTGCTTTGGCTTTTTCTGCTTTAGCCTTCTCAGCTTTAGCCTTCTCAGCTTTAGCCTTCTCAGCTTTAGCCTTCTCAGCTTTAGCCTTCTCTGCTTTGGCTTTCTCTGCTTTAGCTTTCTCTGCTTTAGCTTTCTCTGCTTTAGCTTTCTCTGCTTTAGCTTTCTCTGCTTTAGCTTTCTCTGCTTTAGCTTTCTCTGCTTTAGCTTTCTCTGCTTTAGCTTTCTCTTCTGTTAAAGGCTTTTCCTCTTCCTCCTCCTCTTCCTCTTCCTCTTCCTCTTCATTAATAGGATTATCTAATTTTATCAGAACTTTATGCTGCTTTTCTTCCTCTTCATCTTTATCCACCTGAGCAAGCATAACCACGCCGATTATAATCGCATGCAGCAAAAAACTAAGGCCAACAAATAAGGCGTAGCGATCTAAGTAGCGTCTTGGTAACATCAGTATTGCAACAACTCTTAATAGGCATTAAGCCTTTTATAACGATGAATTCAGGCCTTCAAGCAACGAAAGCTCTTATTATGTCTAATGTAATTCCCTTTAAAAAACCATCCCCAAAGGCCAAGCATAAAGGCAAAACTTTATGCAAAAGCGGCTTTCATAAGTGGAAGGTTATAAGCAACTCAAAGTTCGACGTTAAACAGGGCAAGCTTGTAACGGTGTCAAAATGCCAGCGTTGCGGCCTTGTAAAAAACGAACTTAAATAACAGTTTTGCCTAACTAAATATTTCGTAAGCCTTTAAGGTGATAAAAGCTATAGACGAGTCTATCATTTAACTTTACGATCTTTCATCCTGTAATTTGCACTAAAGTGTGCATTGAGACTAGATTTTTCAACTACATTTACAATAAGCAAAATAAGCCATGCATTTTAAATTCGCTTTGTTTTTTACTCTCATCTTTCAAACTTTCACTATTGCTGCAAATCCTCAGCACGGTATTGCAATGCATGGTTCGTTAAAATACGACCCGTCTTTTGAGCATTTTGACTACGTCAACCCTGTTGCAAACCAGGGTGGCACATTAAAACTAGGCGTTGTCGGTGATAACTTCGACAGTTTCAACCCTTATATTATTAAAGGCGTTTCTGCCGCGGGTGTTCGCTACTTGTATGAAAGTCTCACAAAGCATGCGAGTGATGAAGCTTTCAGCGAATATGGACTAATTGCCGAAACAATCGAGACGCCTGATGACCGTTCATCAGTTACATTCAAGCTAAACCCTAATGCCAAGTTTTCTGATGGCAGCCCCATAACAGCAGACGACGTAAAGTTCAGTTTCGAAACACTAACGAAGCATGAAAAAGCACAACCATTCTATGCAGCTTACTATGCCGATGTAAAAAACGTTGAGGTTCGCTCAGATTCAGTCATTCATTTTGAGTTTGCTACCAATCAAAATAAAGAACTCCCGCTCATCATTGGTCAACTCCCGATTTTTTCCAAAAACTATTGGAGTAAACACGATTTCGGTAAATCGTCGCTAAATATTCCTGTCGGCAACGGCCCTTACATGATCGACAGCTTTGACCCTGGTCGCTCGGTCACACTGAAGAAAAACCCAAACTACTGGGCAAAAGATCTTGCGGTTAACAAGGGTATGTATAATTTCGATAAAATCGTATACGAATATTACAAAGATAACACTGTTGCATTGGAGGCTTTCAAAGCTGGCGAGTTTGATTTCCGCATTGAGAACACTGCACGCAACTGGGCTAACGCCTACGTCGGCCCAAAGTTTGATAACGGCGAACTGATCAAAGAAGAAGTTAAGCACGAGCGCCCAGCCGGTCTTCAGGCTTTTGTTATCAATACACGTAGAGAACTTTTCAAGGATAGCCGTGTCAGACAGGCGCTCGCCTATGCATTTGACTTTGAATGGACCAACCAGAATTTGTTTAATGGGCAATATGCACGCAGTAATAGTTATTTTGAGAACTCTGAACTCGCTTCGCGGGGCTTGCCGACTGGTGAAGAGCTAAGCACCCTTGAAGCCTTTAGAGACCAACTTCCATCATCTGTTTTTACAAGTGAATACCGTTCACCTAGCACAGAAAAACCTGCAAGCTTGCGAAAAAATTTAAGGAAAGCCATCAAGTTACTGAAAGAAGCAGGCTGGTCTGTGAAGGATGGCAAGCTGACAAATAAGCAGAGCGGAAAGCCCTTTTCATTCGAGTTTTTATTATTCCAGAAAGACTTTGAGCGTGTAGTACAACCCTTTATTAAAAATCTTGAAAAACTTGGAATTGAAGCCGGTATCCGCGTCGTAGATACTACCCAGTATATAAATCGCCGCCGCTCTTTTGACTTCGATGTGATGGTTGGTGGTTTTGGTCAGTCAAATTCACCAGGTAACGAGCAAAGAGAATACTGGCATTCATCAAAAGCCAATACGCAGGGTTCTAGAAACATTGCCGGAATACAAGACCCTGTCGTGGATAAGCTTGTTGATCTTGTCATCAGTGCGCCAGACAGAAAGTCTTTAGTTAATCGAACTCGTGCTCTCGACAGAGTTCTACTACACGGGCACTACGTAATACCTAACTGGTATAACCCGGTTGAGCGTATCGCTTACACTAAGAGCCTTGCGAGACCTGAAATTTCCCCCAAATCCGGAGTAGCGATCGATACGTGGTGGTTCCGTAAGTAATGAGCGCCTACATTCTTCGCAGACTTCTTCTTATGATACCGACACTACTCGGTATCATGCTCTTAAACTTCATTATCGTGCAAGCAGCACCCGGCGGCCCCGTTGAGCGAATGCTCGCACAGATTCAGGGAATGGGTTCAGACGTTCAAAGCCGTTTAGGCGGCGGTAGCGGAGAGCTATCTACCAACACCTCAAGTTCTAGCAGCTCTGGCAGCTCCTCTAAATACCATGGTGCTCAAGGCCTTGACCCTGAGCTTATTGAGCGCATTGAAAAGATGTATGGCTTCGATAAGCCAGCTTATGAGCGCTTCTTTATTATGATCAAAAACTATGCTGTTTTTGACTTTGGCGAAAGCTTTTTCCGCGACAAAAGTGTACTCGACTTAGTCCTTGAAAAAATGCCGGTATCAATTTCTCTTGGTCTTTGGTCAACACTGATCATCTACCTTATATCGATCCCGCTCGGCATCAAAAAAGCGATCAAAGACGGCTCCAAGTTCGACCTTTGGACCAGTAGTGTCATTATTGTTGGTTACGCAATTCCTGGCTTCTTATTCGGCGTTATCCTAATAGTTCTCTTTGCTGGTGGAACATACTGGGACTGGTTCCCTTTACGCGGTCTTACCTCGCCAGACTTTGACACCATGACGACAAGCGAGCAAATTCTGGATTATGCTTGGCACCTAGTACTGCCAGTTACCGCTATCGTTATAGGTGGCTTTGCAACTCTAACAATGCTTACCAAGAACTCCTTCATGGATGAGATCAACAAGCAGTATGTTACGACTGCCAGAGCTAAGGGGCTCACAGACAAAAGCATTTTATATGGACATGTATTTAGAAATGCCATGCTGATAGTTATTGCAGGAATGCCTAGCGCCTTGATCGGTATATTCTTCACAGGCTCGATGTTGATAGAGGTAATTTTTTCGCTTGACGGCCTTGGACTGCTTGGTTTCGAAGCTGTACTCAACCGCGATTATCCGGTTATGTTTGGAACGCTTTACGTATTTACCCTGGTTGGTCTAATTCTAAAACTCATTAGCGACCTGACATACGTCTTTATTGACCCGCGAATTGACTTTGCAAGCAGGGAGCAATAGTGATGTTGATTAATACTAGCTCGTGGTCACCCCTGAATCGCCGACGCCTTGCTAACTTCAAGGCCAATAAACGCGGATATTACTCTTTAATCTTATTCTCGATTTTATTTTTTGCTTCACTGTTTGCCGAAATCATTGCAAATGACAAGCCTCTTTTGGTGTCCTATCAGGGTGAACTTTATACGCCATTCTTAAATAGTTACCCAGAAACCGCATTCGGAGGAGACTTTGAGACCGAAGCCGACTATCGTGACGAATACGTTTCTGAGCTGATTAATGAAGAAGGCTGGATGTTATGGCCTCTTATACAATACAGCTACGACACCATTAACTATCAACTTCCTGTACCCGCCCCAAGCCCTCCTTCAAGTGAAAACTTACTTGGGACCGACGATCAGGCTCGTGATGTTGTCGCAAGATTGATTTACGGTTTTAGAATATCAGTACTCTTTGGTTTAGCACTCACATTATTTAGCTCTGTTGTTGGTGTGGTAGTTGGCGCTATACAAGGCTTTTATGGCGGCCGCATCGACCTTTATGGCCAACGTTTTATAGAAATCTGGTCTGGGCTACCCGTTCTATTTCTGCTGATAATCATGAGTAGTATTATTACGCCTAACTTCTGGTGGCTACTTGGTATTATGCTGTTATTCAGCTGGATGGGGCTAGTTGACGTTGTACGCGCAGAGTTCTTGCGCGCTAGAAACCTAGAATACGTACGCGCAGCCCGTGCACTAGGCTTGGACAATAGAGGAATTATGTTTAGACACATGCTTCCTAATGCTATGGTCGCGACACTTACTTTCATGCCTTTCATTCTCACGGGTTCAATTACTACCCTGACCTCTCTCGACTTTCTTGGCTTTGGGCTTCCACCAGGATCACCCTCACTAGGTGAACTGATTTCACAAGGCAAAACAAATTTACACGCACCCTGGCTCGGCGCATCGGCATTTATTGTTCTTGCACTAATGCTGTCTCTACTTGTATTTATTGGCGAAGCCGTACGCGACGCATTCGACCCAAAAAAGATATAAGCACGCACTCAAGGTAATTAGTTTTTATGACAAACGATAACGATGCTCAAATATCTATCAGAGACCTTCGTGTTTGCTTTCAACAAGGAGAGCAAGAAATAGAGGCAGTTAAAGGTATCAGTTTTGATATTCACGCGGGAAAGACAATCGCAATTGTTGGCGAAAGCGGTTCTGGAAAATCAGTAACTGCCCAGGCGATTCTCGGCTTACATCCAAGAAATAAAACGTCTTACCCGAGTGGCGAAATCCTTTTTCAAAACAAAGACCTTTTAAAAGCAAGCGAGACTGAATTAAGAAGTGTGCGTGGCGGTAAAATTGGCATGATCTTTCAGGAGCCAATGACGTCACTTAATCCGCTACATACGATTGAGAAACAAATTGCCGAATCAATACAGTTACACAGCGCTCATTCAACTCGAGCCGCTCGTAAGCGTGTTATCGAATTACTAGATCTAGTTGGTATTCCTGAGCCTGAGTCTCGCCTGGGATCCTATCCTCACCAACTATCAGGCGGACAAAAGCAGCGCGTAATGATCGCTATGGCGCTAGCCAACGAACCAGACATACTCATCGCAGATGAGCCAACAACAGCGTTGGATGTAACCGTACAAAAGCAGGTACTTGAGTTAATCCGGGGGTTACAAAAAAAGTTTGGAATGTCCGTCATTCTTATTTCCCACGACCTGAGCATCGTACGCCATTATGCAGACGAAGTGGTAGTGATGCACCATGGAAAACTCATCGAATCTGGATATTGCGAAGATATCTTCGCTACTCCAAAGCAAGAGTATACGAAGCTACTTATTAACTCTGACCCTAGCGGCTCACCTAAGAAAATCCCGAACGACGCTAAAACAATTTTAGAAAGTAAGGACATCAACGTATGGTTTCCTACTAAGAAAAGTTTCTGGGGCAAGCCTCTTGAGTTCTTAAAGGCAACTAAAGACATCTCAATAAAACTAAAAGCAGGCGAAACTCTTGGTATCGTCGGCGAAAGCGGCAGCGGAAAAACCACCCTCGGCCTCGCTTTACTTAGACTTCAGCAATGTGAAGGTGAGATATTCTTTGAAGGTAAGCCCACTCACAATCTTGACCAACAAGCATTCCGCCCCTTCCGAAAAGAAATGCAAATTGTCTTTCAGGACCCCTATGGCAGCCTCAGTCCTCGCATGTCAATTATGCAAATCATTAACGAGGGCTTAGAAATACATAACATTGGAACTCCTGACGAACGAGAACAAATAATCATTAAAGTGCTCGAAGAGGTCGAACTCGACCCGGGCATGCGCCATCGTTATCCACACGAGTTTTCCGGTGGACAAAGGCAACGAATTGCAATTGCACGAGCGCTCGTCCTTAAGCCCAAGCTAATAATACTCGACGAGCCAACATCTGCTTTAGATCGTACTGTCCAAAACCAAGTGATAGATTTGCTGAGACACCTTCAGGAAAAGTACCAAATCGCCTACTTATTCATTAGTCACGACCTCGCAGTCGTACGAGCATTAAGTCACAGAGTATTAGTTATGCGCCATGGAGACGTTATCGAAGAAAACGACTGTGAAACTCTTTTTGACGCACCTCAACATGACTATACAAAAAACTTATTAGATGCGGCCTATTTTTATTCATAAAAATATCTCAGCAAGTGGTATATTCTTAACATCAGCATAGATTAATTGCGAGCTACCTTCTCGCTTAGACAGCACTTTCAATTGGTTCCAGGTAATAGATTATGGGTTTCTTAGCAGGTAAAAAAGTTCTTATAGTTGGCATTGCAAGCAAGCTATCGATTGCAACCGGTATCGCTAATGCCTTTCACCGAGAAGGCGCAGAAATAGCGTTAACCTATCAAAACGAGAAGTTGAAAAAGCGAGTTGAAGGGTTTGGTGAAGCATGGGGATCAAAGCTAATTCTACCCTGCGATGTTGCCGACGACGAGCAAATTTCTCAGGTCTTCGAAGAGATTGCTAAGGTGTGGGATGGCATTGATATAATCGTGCATTCCGTAGGCTACGCTCCCGCCCACGAACTAAACGGTGATTATGTTGATGTAACCACCCGTGAAGGTTTTCAAATCGCTCATGATATTAGCTCTTATAGCTTTGTTGCTTTGGCGAAAGCAAGCCGTGAGTTAATGAAAGGGCGAAATGGGTCATTACTAACCCTAACCTACTTAGGCTCAGAAAGAACCTTGCCAAACTACAACGTAATGGGCTTGGCAAAGGCCAGTCTTGAAGCAAACGTTCGTTATATGGCCGGTAGCCTTGGGCCTGAAGGAACGCGTGTTAACGCCATATCAGCTGGCCCCATTCGTACATTGGCTGCATCCGGCATTAAGAACTTCCGAAAAATGCTATCTGAAAATGAACAGCAAACACCACTTAGACGTAACGTGACTATTGACGAAGTTGGCAATGCTGCTGCTTTTTTATGCTCAGATCTAGCTAGCGGAATTAGCGGAGAAGTATTATTTGTTGATGGTGGCTTTAATACTAGCGGCATGCGTTCACTAGAAGAAAGCTAAACCGCTTAGATAACTGCTATTTTAAGGACTACGTCACTGAAAACGGTAAGCACATACTGGTAGTCTATGCAGTCCTTGAGAAGTGCTTTTGTACATGCCTTGTACATCTTTGTGCGACGTTTAATTTTTGTGATGGATACGTATAGTGGAACGTCTTTTTTACCGCATTAGGCTTGCTTTTGTCCTATTGACATTTACCTTCGCCCTAAGTCTAGGCGGCTGCGCAAACATCAAGCAGGCGTCTCAATCTTCGACCTCCTTGTCTAATTTTCTTGGCTTTTCCGAGCTACCTGACTGGTACATTACGAGCAAGTATAGTTATAGTGACTCCCAGTGGATCGAAAACGACTTTAATACAAAAATCCATTATCGCGACGTAGGCGAAGGCCCTGTAATACTTCTACTTCACAGCGAACTTTCCTCACTTCATGCTTGGGAGGATTGGATCGACATTCTGAGTAATGACTTTAGATTGATCGCAATAGACCTGCCAGGATCAGGGCTTACTGGCGCACCACACTGTGTTTCTGATAGTACAGACACTTGCGCCGAAAATTTATCGAGCGATTACATTGTCCACACACTTGAATACTTTATTGAAGATCTTGGCATAAATAAATTTTCGCTTATTGGCAGTTCCTACTCCGGTTATTTGGCCGCACAGTACGCGGGTCTGCAGCACCCCGAAAAATTGGATAAGCTTGTACTAATTAGCCCTAAAGGATTCCAACAAGAGTTACCATGGATACTTAACTATGCCACAACGTCTGGCATGGATATATTCAGCAAATACATACAACCCTCAGGCGTTATCACTGAAATTGTTCAAGACTTTTATGGTCTGGAAAAACCATCGCGCGCCGTAACCGAGAGGTATCTGCACCTTGCCCAAACTGAAGGTACCCACGCGACCAACATCAAACAGCTGAAACTTGTCCGTGCTTTAATGGAGCATGGCATGCTGCTCGATCTCAGCGAAATTGAAGTTCCTTCGCTTATCATGTGGGGTCAGTCCGATAAGTGGGGAGACCCTAGCCATGCGCAACGCTGGCATAAGGCGCTGCCTAACTCAACCTTGGTCACCTATCCAAACTACGGCCACGCGCTAATGGAAGAAGGTAAAGAACTAACGGCTGCTGATGCTGCGGCATTCATTAACGAAGAACCTGTACCAAGCCTTAATAACGGTGTAGGCAATGGCCTATCAATCGAAGACCACTTGAACGAATTTGACAAAGACTCACTGTTTGGCACAGAGCTTGAAGAAATGGAAGACGCGGAGTAGTTCAAAAGCCTTACGTATTAGTTAAGGTATTTTGACATCAGAAACTTCCAATCTACTATTTCAGTCCCATCGGAATCGTAAAGTAGTAAGCCGGTTAGATAATCAGACTTATATGGTTTTACCCATCTCACTTCTGCGGTTAACCTGAAGTTTTTATTTTGTTCTGGCAGATCAATTATAAGACTGTGAATAGCGCCTTGCGTTAGAGGTTCATCGACATAGGCTTGAAGGCCATTCGCGGACAAATCAACACATTCACATTGTACAACGTGAGCAGGTCTATCATCCCCAGGTTCACGTGACACTGTTTCAATATAAATATCTGCATCAACGTTCAAACGCGCTTCTACTCGCTTCTCATCAATATCAAAGTACTTTTTTAAGTCTTCATCATTCATGCTAGTAACCATTTTTATTTTGCCATACGCAATCGGCTTACAACCCTTTGCAAGCTGTCTTCAAATTCTGCTCCGTCGCTCAAAAATTCCATTTTGTTTGTCACAACAAGGTCCACAAGGTCAACTTCTTTATATTCCTTTTTCTTAATCCCGAGCTTATCAACAAAAATGAATTTACTACTCGCAGCAATCTTCACTACTAGCTTATAGCGCTCCGCTTGGTCACCAATCGTAAGTGAGACCCAAGCACCTATAGTCAATTTCTGTACTTTCGCTAGTGCTGATACTTCAAGTTGGGCTTTTTTCTTATCTTCGCGCCTTTTAAGTAGTTCTTTAGTACGTTCGGCAATTTCCTGCGCTCTCTTTTCTGCCTCTTCTTCGGCAAGTCGTTTTTCTTCGAGCAGTCTCTCTGCTTCTTCTTTCGCTTTCTCGGCGGCAGCGATTCTGGCTTTCTGCTGTGAATCAGCTACTCGCATCAGCCCCTTAACACAAGCATTAAACACAACAGAGAATGACTCCCCTTGCTTGTAAGGTTTAATCTCACCTTGATTGAGCAAGTGGTCTAACTCCTGACGGGTATATATGCCCGTTTTCATCCCCAAATAATTACCAAACAAAAACAAGCCAGCATAGTCAAAGCGGTTCAATAATATCATTGAAGGTGAACTAGCTTGGTCTGTACCCATTACAAACCAGTCACTTTCTTCAAGATTGAGTTTTTCTACCGAATCATTTTGAGGTACGGAGCTATCACCAACCTCATCTTTATATAATATTCTTGAGATATCGAAATGACTAAATTGTTCATTAAGTGTTATATCAGTCGGTACTGAAGTATAGGGAACAAAAGAATCGCAGAACTCTTGTTTAAGCAATGAAACCATACTTTCTTCTAAGGCATTGAATATGCTTTCGTCGTAAGCAATATTCGATCTATCAAGAACCTTCTTGAGATCGTCAACCAAGCTATCAGCTAACTGAAATAAAGCCTTGCCCTGCTGGCAAAAGGCCTTCATCAAAGACTGGGTCAATTTGTCGATTTCGGCATCCAGACGCACATGAAGACCGTCTTCGCATACCAAATGTACAGCCACACTGTTAAGCCAATAAGAATCCAGAAAGCACTGTAAACTCTCGGGAAGTTTTTTACGTGCAAAAACCGAATCAATGTAGCTTTGTGCACACCAAAAGCTGAAACGTTTCCAGCATAATTGAGACTCTGACTCGATTAGACGCTGAGTAACCTTTGTAAACTTTGAGCGTTGCTTATCTTGGAAGTCTTTCCACTTAAGTTCAGCATCCTCAATCAGCTCCAGGTTTGAATGGAGATTTGCTATTACTTGAGTGCTGACGTCATTCAATTGTTCAAGAAGTAAGTGCTTGGAACGCTCGGGGACGGCGCTCCAGCCAATACAGTCTGTAGCTATCAGTTCAAGCAAGCCAATGACAGAAGCAAGTATTTTCTTTTGGTCAACCCCTTCTTGCTGAAAAACTTTTTTTTGCTCTAGAAAAATGATCGTAAATAATGAAAAGCGCCAGACAGATAAAATGTTCGCAATTTCATGGGGGAAGCAATTCTTGCGGAGCCAAACGTCGAAGCAACGGTCCAAGATAAAAGCAATATTATTAACGCCACTTTTCTGTGCGCCTTCATAATGCTTCTTTAGATGATCTAACAAGCTCACTTCGTACTGACCTACTTCTAAGACAAAGTGCTGTCGAACACCCTCTAAATCTAGAGTTTTGTCGGTACTAGTGCCAAAATCCTGTAGATACTTAAGCTCAGGCACACGTAGCTTTTGACACAAAGCCCTCACAAAACTCAAGTCATTACTAAGGCGGCTCACGAAGAAATTACTGCATTAATTTTTTCCATACGCTTCATTATAGTTATCTATATTCAATACGCTGTAAAAAAATACATTTTTAGTTGCTCTACATCATTGCAATCCATCCCTGTATCCAGCAACATTACTTTTAATTTTTACAGTTCCGTCTATCGTTAGAAAAACAACCTTGGATAGCAGGTTTATTCTTGCACTAGAATTCACGAATCAAGCAGCCTAATAGTTTTTGGGATAAGTTGAGAGAAAATGAGCAACAAATTAGATAACGTAAATATCGCTTCTCACGAAGTGTTAATCACACCCGAGCAGTTAAAGAAAGAGATTCCACTTACAGAAAAAGCAATCGAATCTGTGACAAATGGGCGTCAGACAATTAACGATATTCTTGACCGAAAGGATCATCGAATTTTTGTCGTCATTGGCCCTTGCTCAATTCATGACGTTGATGCTGCTAAGGAATACGCAAAAAAGCTGAAAGCTTTGTCCGACAAAGTATCTGACTCCCTGTACATCGTGATGCGTGTCTATTTTGAAAAACCTCGAACAACTGTTGGATGGAAAGGTCTTATCAATGACCCTCACCTAAATGATTCATTTGAAGTTGAAGAAGGCCTGCATATTGGCCGCCAACTACTAATAGACATTTGCGATATGGGCCTACCTACCGCTACCGAAGCACTTGATCCAATCTCACCACAATACTTGCAAGATACAATTTCCTGGTCTGCTATTGGTGCGCGTACCACAGAGTCCCAAACACACCGCGAAATGAGTAGCGGTTTGTCAGTTGCAATCGGCTTTAAGAATGGCACAGACGGCGGCCTTGGCGTTGCGATGAATGCACTTAAATCTGCATCACACCCTCATAGCTTTTTAGGGATTAATCGCGAAGGACAAGTATCGGTAGTTCGCACTAAAGGCAACCCATATTCTCACGTTGTCTTGCGTGGTGGTGGCGGTAAACCTAATTATGACTCAGTTAACGTTGCACTATGCGAGCAGGAACTTGAGAAAGCAAAACTTAGTAAGAACATAATGATTGATTGCAGCCACGCAAACTCAAACAAAGATGCTAACCTGCAGCCACTGGTTATGCAGGACGTTTGCAATCAGATCATCGACGGCAACAAATCTATCGTTGGCATTATGGTTGAGAGCAATCTTAAGTTTGGTAACCAATCGATTCCTGAAGATTTATCTCAGCTTGAGTACGGCGTATCAGTTACCGATGCTTGTATCGACTGGGAGACAACTGAAAAATCGTTACTGGAAATGCACGAGAAACTAAAAGACGTGCTACCTAAGCGATAAACAGTTCAAACGATTTAAAGTAATAAAAAAGCCGCTCAATCTGAGCGGCTTTTTTATTGATAAGCACAAATGGTCACTCCAACCATTTCAGCTTATCGCGCAAGCTAACAACATCGCCAATAATAATTAAAGTCGGAGCGGCAACCTTTTGGTTCTTGATAATATCCACAATAGTTGACAGCGTTCCTTCATAAACCTTTTGATGCCTTGTTGTCCCTTTGGAAACCAGAGCTATAGGCTTATCAGTACGCATCCCATTCTCAATCAGAGATGAACAGATGGTTGCAAGCCCCGTTAAGCCCATATAAAAAACCAGGGTCTGATTCTCCTGAACTAATTCATGCCAGGGAAGATCACAAGTATCGTTCTTTAAGTGGCCAGTAACAAAACGTACCGATTGAGAATAGTCGCGATGAGTTAAAGGTATGCCTGAATAAGCGGAACAGCCCGATGCAGCAGTAATTCCTGGCACAACCTGGAAACTCACTCCCTCTTCTGCCAGCGTTTCTATTTCTTCGCCACCACGACCAAATATAAATGGGTCGCCGCCTTTCAAACGCAGTACTCTCTTACCCTGCTTTGCGTACTTAACAAGCAATTCGTTAATCGACTCTTGTGGGACAAGGTGATTTGAACGCTCCTTTCCAACATTAATACGCTCCGCATCATGCCTGACAAGCTCTAATATTGGTTCAGATACCAAACGATCGTACAAAACGATATCTGCCTGGCGAATCAAGCGCAAAGCCTTGAACGTTAATAAGTCGGGATCTCCGGGCCCTGCGCCGACCAAGTAAACCTCACCGTCATTACTTGGCGCAGTAGAAGAAAGATCTTCAATGGCAGACTCTAATAGGTCAACAGCGTCTTCTTCCTTTCCTGAAAAAACCAACTCAGAGAACTTACCTTCCAAGTGTTTTTCCCAAAAGCGCCTTCTCGCATTAATACCATCAACACCCTCACGTACCTGCTGCCGGTACTTTTTAGCGATCATCGCCATACGGCCAAAAGCATGTGGAAGGTTTGCCTCTAAACGACTACGAACCAAACGCGTTAAAATAGGCAATTCACCACTACTAGATACCGCGGCAATAACAGGTGAGCGGTCAATAATAGAAGGAAATACGAAATCACTAATATCTACTCGATTAACGACGTTAATCGGGATATTTCTCTGCTTAGCAGTCTTTGCTATAGCTTCATTAACAACCTTATCTTCAGACGCTGCGACAGCTAAGCTGATACGCCCCCAGACCAAATCATTATTAGGGCTCTCTGCAGTCAGCGAAACACGCTCTATGTCATTAGTTTCGACCAATGCTTTTAAGCCTTGATCGGTCAGAGTGTCTGTAGCCAAGCGTACTTTGCACTTGGTTTTAAGTAATACTTCTATTTTACGTGCAGCAGCTGCGGAGTCTCCGACCACAAGGACACGACTACCTTTTAAACTAAAAAAAAGTGGTAAAAAATCCATCGTGACTCCTCAGTTACAGACCGTTGATAAACTAAGCAATGACTTCAAGTCCGCCCATATAAGGAACAAGCACTTCAGGAACTTTAATCGAACCATCTTCTTGCTGATAGTTCTCCATCACCGCAATCATCGTACGACCGACCGCTAGACCAGAACCATTTAAAGTATGAACAAGTTGTGGTTTTTTCATTTCAGGAGAGCGGTATCGAGCCTGCATACGACGAGCCTGAAAATCCTTTGTATTACTGCAAGAGGAAATCTCACGATAGGCTTTCTGTCCGGGCAGCCAAACTTCAAGATCGTAGGTCTTCACAGCAGAAAAGCCCAGGTCACCACCACACAACAATACTTTTCGGTACGGCAAACCCAGCTTTTGTAAAATACCTTCAGCATGTCCCGTCAAGGCCTCTAGTGCTTGGGCTGAATCTTCCGGCTTAACGATCTGAACCATCTCAACCTTGTCGAATTGATGCTGACGAATCATACCGCGCACATCACGACCATAGGATCCAGCCTCACTTCTAAAACATGGTGTATGGCAAACAAGTTTGATAGGCAGCTTGGCCGAGTCGATAATCTCATCGCGAACAATATTGGTTGCAGGAACCTCTGCCGTCGGGATTAAGTAAAACTCTCTGTCTGCATGCAATTTAAATAAATCTTCTTCAAACTTCGGTAACTGACCAGTTCCGAACAATGAGTCACTATTAACAACGTAAGGAAGGTAGACTTCTTCATAACCATTTTCAGCTGAATGCGTATCAAGCATGAACTGCGCTAAAGCACGATGAAGCTTGGCTAACTGTCCGCGCATCACCACAAAACGTGAACCGGTCAATTTACTTGCAGTTTCAAAGTCTAATTGTTTATTGATGTCACCTAAAGCTACGTGATCTTTAACCTCGAAATCAAATTTTCCAGGCTCACCCCACTTTAATACTTCGACGTTATCATCTTCAGAATTACCTTCAGGCACTTCAGAGTCTGGTATATTAGGCATGCCTGCAAGCAAATCGTTTAACTGATCCTGCACTTCACTTAATTCCGCCTTTGCAGATTCTAAAGAAGCACCAATTGTATCCATTTCGGCAATTAGTGGCGCAATATCTTCTCCGGCCGCTTTGGCTTTACCAATCGATTTTGAGCGAGTGTTGCGTTCATTTTGAAGCTCTTCAGTCTTTGACTGTATTTGCTTACGCGACTCTTCTAGGGATGAAAACAAGTCTGTATCAAACTTATACTTCTTTATTGCCAGCTTTTCAGCGATTTCATTGGTTTCGGTGCGGACGAGTTTTGGATCTAACATAAATAAAATTCTTGCGTTAATGTTTAGTCGTTAAATTAGTAATGTTTTGGTATTTAATATTCTTAGAGGCTAGCGCGCGAGATCAGCACCCCGGCAAATAGCGCGACAATGCAAATCAGTGTTGTACCTATAATATAAAATGCAGCAATTAATATTTCGCCACGATCCAGCAATTGCCAGGCCTCAAGCGAAAAAGTAGAGAACGTCGTAAACGCGCCAAGAAACCCGGTCATAACGAAAGGCTTCATGTCAGCAGGAACGATACTTTTCTCAACGATATATACATAGGCAAAGCCCATCAATAATGAGCCTAGAATGTTCGCGGTCATAGTACCCCAAGGGAATGCTCGAGAGCCTACAAGGGAAACGAGCCCATAACGCGCAAGCGCGCCCAGGGCGCCAGCAACGGCGATCAGTAACAAGTGATTCATTAGAGATTTGAGGTTCCTTTATAACACTCGCAGAGTTTACCGCGAAAAGACGATAAAACACACCGAAAAAACGAATATTCCCACTCTAACCGGGCATTTCTTTTCGTTTAATTTCAATTAGCAAGCCCTCATTTATCTCTGTTAAATTACGAGCCCTGGCAACTTTTTCTACGCGGGATTTTACAAATGGCCTAATGAAAAAAGGGACCTTCTTCAAGCGTGCCTTTGCGCAACTGCGCCAAACGATTGCGCTTTCTGTCATCCTTTATCTCCCATACCTAATTTATTCAGATAATGTTAACAGTCTACCCACCTGACTGCTAACCCTCCCTGAGAGGTTTCCTTGAACTCTTCTGACATTGCCTCACCAGTTTGCTTCATCGCCGCAATACAATTATCCAAGGTAATTAAATGGCTACCGTTACCGTGCATCGCAAGTGACGCAGCCGCATAGGCTTTGATGGCACCAAATCCGTTCCGCTCTATACAAGGTACTTGAACAAGACCTTTTACCGGATCGCAAGTCATACCTAAATGGTGTTCTAGGGCAATCTCTGCTGCATTTTCTATTTGCCAAATAGTCCCCCCCATGACAGCACAGCAAGCAGCTGCCGCCATCGCTGAGGCAGAACCGATTTCCCCTTGGCAACCGACCTCAGCCCCCGATATAGAGCCAGTATCTTTAATTATCGCGCCGATGACTGTCGCAGTTAGCAGAAACTCTCGTGACTTAGATTCTGAAATCTCTTCATGCTTGGTTAGATAATAAAGCAATGCTGGGACTACACCCGCCGCACCGTTTGTTGGCGCGGTTACGACTGCTTGTCCCGCAGCATTCTCTTCATTGACCGCCATTGCGTATGCACAAAGCCAATCATTGACACTAGCATTACTGGGATTCGCGCTAAGATCGGAATATAACTTGTTTGCACGCCGCTCTAATAACAGTCCTCCGGGCAGTTGCCCATCAGCAGATAAACCACGTTCTATGCTTGCAAACATCGCCTCCTTAACTGTGCAAATATTTGCCTCAGTAACACTCTCAGCACTACTCATGCATTCATTTTCCATCTGAATTACTGCAAAGCTTTTATCTTCTTTCTCGGCGATAGACAGCAACTCACTCATGTTTGAATAGGTATGTTTCTGGCTGTGGCCGAACGGCACTTTACGCCTCCCTTTTTTCTCCTTTTGGCGCTTACTCTTATCGGCAAGTTCATCTTTAGTTAAAATAAAACCGCCACCAACGGAAAAGTACGTTTCAGACAAAATGACCCGTTCTTTCTCACCAGCACTTGATAGCGTAAAGCTGAAACCATTCGGATGTTCCGGGTACACGAGCTTCATATCAAACTCTATTCCCGACGCTGGGCCAAAGTTTACACACACACCTTGAACAATTTCGATAAAGTTTTTTTGCTGAAAACTATCAATCGCTTTTTCTAAATTACCGTTGAATGAAAGCTTAGCGGCCTGTGCCGGCGAATAGCCATTGAGACCCAGAAGGATT
>NZ_LWGG01000725.1:0-2845 GCF_001635365.1 Oleiphilus sp. HI0128
AGGACCAACCCTAAAATTTATTCTAAGTTCTTATTGTTTTAAATCATGGCCCTGGCTATTGGAGGTAAGAGCGAGTGCAGCGAAGCACTTTGCTCAGAATTATGGTAAAACAAACACGTCAGTTTAAGGTTTGTACGTTTAACCTTTTTAACTATATTGAACCTCCCAATGCATTTTACGAGTTGGAGAATATTTATACTGACCAACAATGGCGTAAGAAGGAAGCATGGATACTTAGGCTTCTGAAAGTAATTGGCGCAGATATTGTTGGTTTTCAGGAGGTGTTTTCCGTATCGGCTCTGAATAGCTTGTCAAAGTCAGCGGGCTTTGACTATTTTGCAACAGTCGAACAGCCCAACAAGAAGTCTGACTATCTGTTTGATATGCCCGTTGTCGCGATTGCTTCAAAATTCCCCATCCTATCTAGTGAAGCAGTTTCGGTTGATCAATATTTGATTCAGAGTTTGGGGCTCAACTCAGAATTTGTTTTTAGTCGTCAGCCGATCAGGGCCGTTATTGAAATCGATGATTACTCCAAGGTTGCCGTGTATGTGGCGCACTTGAAGTCTAAAAGGTCGAAGTTTGATCGTCACTTTTATGTGGATACAGCCGACAATGAACAAGTTCGTAATTTCCTTTACGACGACCTGCATGGTCGGTGGGCTTCAAGTATGCAGAGAGGAACTGAAGCAGCTCTTCTCTACAATGACTTTTGGAAATCTAGTGCGAAGGAAGATATGCCAACCATTATGCTTGGTGATCTAAATGATACGATCGACTCAACGCCTTTGCAGTTGCTGGTGGCTGGCGGGCATATTGATAGAATTGGATCGAAATATGTTTCATCCCTTTCTGCTGCGGAGAGGCTGAATGTTGAAAAACATACACTTTACGATGCCTTTGAAATTAGTGATAAAACTATCGAAACTCGTCGTAGCCCTACACACTATTTTGCAAATAAGGGCAGTGTTTTAGATTATGTGCTGTTATCAAAGGAATTTGATGCTAACAATCCACGCAGTATTGCGGAAGTCGTTAGTTATGACGTGCACGATGATCATCTGCAAAACCCTAACTATGAGGTAGACGCTGAAGCATCAGACCATGCCCCCGTGTCAGTCACCATCGAAACGGCCTTTTAAAGACTCCTAGACTCTGCTGTCGCCTAAAAAGCAATTCCAAATCAATCCTCACATTACTGCTGACAGTGATCCATATCGAGTTTGTATTCGTAGACCTTACTGATAACTGGTAACGAATTCGAGAAGAGTAAGTTGGAACAGTCAGCAGTAACAATCCGTCGCGACACATTGTACTACGATGGCGAATGCCCTCTATGTACAGCTGAGGTGTGTCGATTGAAGAAACATGCAGGCGACAATCTCACGATTAAGAACGTACATGATTTGGATTCAACAACTGAATCGCCGAGCAAAGATGTTTTGCTGAAGAGGCTGCACTTGCAAACTTCTGACGGAGAGTGGTTAGTAGGCGTTGATGCAAATGTTAGGGCTTGGCATCACACGCCCTACGCTCGTTTTTGGCGGGTACTTAACTGGCCTTTCATTCGTTTGTTTAGCCGCTGGGGATATGAAATATGGCTAGCGTATCGCCAGTATAGAAGTAAAAAGCAACCCTAGAACCAGAGTCCTGAATGTAGAGTAGGTAAAAAAGAATGTTTAAATGGTTTAGCAAAAATCCTTCTAAAAAACTCGTGAAAGCTTATGAAGCGAAGCTCACCGAGGCGATGCATGCACAGCGCAATGGCGACATAAGAGCCTATTCTATGCTCAGCAAAGAAGCCGATGATATTTATCAGAAAATACAAAGTGTTATGGCTAAAGAAAGTGCTTAGGGCAGGTCATCACGATGTCTAATCAATTTTTCTATACCGAAAGGCTCGGATCGATGAAGTTTATCTTGCTAGCTTGTTCTGTATTTGTGAGTTCCTTACTCACAGGGTGTAGCTTGGTTAAATACACGATTGAGCATGCTCCCTATTCGCTTATTCAGTCAGATGGAAATTTTGAGATCCGACATTACGACCAGATGTTATTGGTTTCCACAACGATGAATAGTGAAAAGGGGAGATCGTCAAACGATAGTGCTTTCAAACGACTTTTTGCTTATATCTCCGGCGAAAATAGTAAGGGGCAAGATATCAGCATGACCGCGCCTGTGTTCATGGATCAAGACAAAGCAACTAAAATGTCTTTTGTTCTTCCCGAAGATTTCAGGATTGAGACAGCACCGGCGCCGAGAGACCCAAACGTTTCTTTGGAGCGAGTCAATGATTACACCGTTGCAGCGATTCGCTTCAGTGGTTGGCTGGACGAGGACACAATAGAAAGCAAGAAAAGCGAACTATTGGCTTGGTTGAATGAGCAGGATATCAAAGCCATTGGGCAGCCTATTATTGCCGGTTATGATCCACCTTCGTCAATTCCTTTTTTTAGACGAAATGAAGTTCTAATCCCGATAGAGTAGACCCCATCTTTGTGTTCGTATGCCATGAGTGTGAGAAGGGTGCTATCTAACTGGTCTCTTCTGGACAGTGTGTAGATCCTAATCTATCTTTGATAGTGATCTGCTTTAATCAAACAGGACACTTCAATAAGGAATATAATCCAATTATTGAGGTGTTAAATGACAAAACGAAAGAACAGAAGTTATACAACAGAGTTTAAACAAGAAGCGGTTGCCCTGGTCACCGAGCAAGGCTATAGCGTTCCTAAAGCGGCTGCTTCATTGGGTATTACAGATAAGTTGCTCTACAACTGGAAAGCCAAGTTTGATGCGGAACAATCTGGTACTGGCTTAAATACAGATGAGCGTGCTGAATTGC
>NZ_LWGG01000726.1:0-5844 GCF_001635365.1 Oleiphilus sp. HI0128
TTCCAGTAATTGTGCCAAAGCTTCCTCGGCTTTTTCTGGTGTGATGTGCAGACGGGTATAAATACTTTCATCAAGTTTGTCGGCTGGTTTAGGAACAACGCCTGCGTCAGCCAGCATATCTTGAGTGAGCTGCAGTAAACCGGCGTATTCAGCATTTACACCTTCGAAGGCCTGATTCTTTTGGTGTCTCAAGCCAATAATGACTTCTTCTGGCATATTCCAGACAGACATCAGCTGGCTACCAATTTGTTCACGAGTAATGCCCAGTAAGAAGTGCTCAATATAGCCACTGTCTAAATGGGGGTTTGCTTCAATATAGCGACACATCAACGAGAAGTGAGGCGGGAAGACGTGTGCAAGCACCAAATAACCAAAGTTATGCAGCAAGCCCGAAAGATAAGACAAGCCGAAACTGGGGCGATAAGTCGGGTCAATTTTGCTTAGAATTGAGGTCGTACCTAGAGCTAGCCACATGGCTTGCTGCCAATAGGGGGCATAACCTTTTGGCTCATCCTTAGGAACTTTTAGTGTTCTTCCCAGAGCTAAACCCATTGCCAGGTTCATCACCATATCAAAGCCCAATACCCTGATGATCGCGTCGTGAACTGACTTGATCTTTCCGGGTGCATTGTAAAATGAGCTGGAAGCCCAGCTAACTACCTGAGCAGCAAGGCTTGGATCTTTTTCGATGATATCTGCCAGTTCATCAGCGCCTGCATCAGGGTTGGAGCGAAGGCGAATAATTTCTTGTGCACTCTGAGGCAGAGGTGGAAGCTCAAGAGTGTCTTCCAAGCGCTGTTTAATACGTAAGGAGGTAAACTTCTCAATCGCTTGATTGATCTGCTCAAGGTCACTGCCTGGTTGATTTATGTTGTAAGGTATCGATGATAGAGGCACTGCAACGCTTTCGACTTTAGCTTTTCTAGTTGAGGCTGAAAAGGCCTCTTTACTCAGCTTGATCAGTTTATCTGCTTCATCGGTTTCGATATAGACGGTATCCTGTTCGATGACACGAGCATCGACAATCGCCGGTAAACCGGTGATATCCGGAATAGCCGGAAGCGTTTTGATGCTATGCACGGCGATTAGGCTGTGTACATCCTCATGTGGCAGCGCTTCGAATGAGCGCCCTACCTTACTGTTCAAACTGTCGACATCCAGCATACTGTCGGCTAAAAATATTAGCTGCGAACGCCCTAGTGTGTCTGCCATCAAGATGGTTTTCAGAATCTGGCTATCGGGAATGCCTTCACGGTCAACCAACACTGGCTGGTCCGCTTCAGTCAAATTAATTTCGGCATCATTCTGGTATTGTTCAAAAACTTTATTCACCACCGCGGGTATCATGTCATTTAACTCTTTGTTATCCATAAGCGTTTCCATATCAATAAGCTAAGTGTAGATCAATCCAGCAAAACAGTTCGTCAATTTAGTCGAAGGTAACAAAAATACTAAACTTCTCCATAAACACGCTTTGCGCCGACCCATCGACGAATCAATAGTTCACTGAGCTTGGAGTCCTCAAACACTTGTGCAGCCATGGTTTTGACTTCAGGAAGCCAATTTTGGTCACGTTGAAGGTCTGCAATCCGAAATTCGACCATACCGGTTTGCCGGGTACCCAGAACTTCACCAGGGCCTCTTAACTCCAGATCTTTCTCGGCAATGACAAAGCCATCGTTACTTTCGCGCATTACACTTAAGCGCTCTTTGCCATTGGCGGATAGAGGTGGGTGGTACATTAGCGCACAATAGCTTTTTAAAGCGCCCCTTCCTACGCGGCCGCGCAACTGATGTAGCTGGGCGAGCCCTAAGCGCTCAGGGTTTTCAATAACGATAAGGTTCGCATTGGGAACGTCCACACCGACTTCAATAACAGTCGTAGCAACCAATACATCAATACGCCCTTCTTTGAACTGATCCATGATTAGGCTTTTATCCTGAGCCTTCATTCGCCCATGAACCAAGGCGACAACCAAACCTCCTAGCTGAGCTTGTAACCAGGCCAGGCTTTCCTCTGCAGCCTGACACTGCAGGGCTTCAGATTCTTCTATAAGAGTGCAAACCCAATAGGCCTGACAGCCGGCTTCACAAGATTTTCTAACCCGTTCAACCATTTCGGAGCGTCGACTATCTGGAATGGCAAAGGTTTCTATTTTTTGTCTGCCTGGGGGGAGTTCATCGATTACCGAGGTGTCGAGGTCGGCGTAGGCGCTCATTGCCAATGTCCGGGGTATGGGCGTGGCGGTCATAATGAGCTGATGTGGCACCAAACCGGAGTCTTGCCCTTTGTTTTTTAAGGATAAACGCTGGTGAACACCAAAGCGGTGTTGCTCGTCGATAATCGCCAGGGCCAAGCGTGAAAACTTCACTTCATCTTGAAACAAAGCATGTGTGCCGATGACGACTTGAGCATTACCCGATGCGATTTTTCCCAAGGCGGCTGCTCGGGTCTTGCCCTTTGACTTACCACTTAGCCATGCGATTTCTATCGAGTTGCCATCAGGAAGCTTAAGCTCGGCAAACCACTGACTGAAGTTCAATAGATGTTGCTCGGCAAGAATTTCAGTGGGAGCCATTAAAGCGACTTGAGCACCCGACTCTACAACCTTTAAGGCTGCCAAGGCCGCAACGATGGTCTTACCTGAGCCGACATCGCCTTGTACCAATCGTAGCATGGGGAAGGCTTGGCCTAGGTCATGGTCGACGTCGCTGCACACTTTTTTTTGTGCACCGGTTAGTTCAAAGGGGAGCTGCTCAAGCAGTTGAGTGCCTAGCTGGCTATTATTCTGGCAAGGCAAGGCTTGGTGACTTTGTACGCCTTTGCGGAGTTTTAACAGACTTAAGTGATGCCCGAGTAATTCTTCAACAATAAGGCGTTGCTGACATAAATGCCGCCCTTCTAGCAAAGCGAGTTGGTCGGCTTCGGTTGGTGGAGCATGTAAGTAACTTAGTGCATGTTTAAGTTCCGGTAGCTGGTAGGCTTTTCGAATGCTAGGCGGCAGTAGATCGCGGACATCGCAGCGATCCAGCCAGCCAAGCGCTTGACGACAGATTGCACGGAGTCTTGCTTGTTGAATTCCTTCGGTTAAGGGATAAACCGGAGTTAAAGTTTCGGGTGCGGTATTCTTCTCGTCCCCTGTGATGATATTGTACTCAGGGTGATAGAATTCTATTCCCAGCTTTCCAAGCCTGGCCTCACCATAGCAACGCAGGTAGGTACCTTTTTGAAGTTGCCGGGCTTGAGCTGCGCTGAAGTGATAAAAACGCAGTGTAACGGTGCCGCTGGCGTCTTTTACTTTGACTTCTAGACTACGCCTTCTTCCATGAACGACTCTACTACCGAGCACTTCCACTTCAAACAAGCCTTGCATGCCGGGGCGAAGCGAGGCTGCAGAGTGAATACGAGTTCGGTCTTCGTAACGAAAAGGCAGGTGGAAGAGTAGGTCCTGCATGTTGTGAATATCGAGCTTGGAAAGTGTTTCAGCCAGTTTGGCGCCCACACCTTTTAACTGCGTAAGCTCTATTTCCTCCAGCGCTGCCATGCCGATTTAACCCTTTTGTGTGAGTGCAGGTACTTCCATGCATCTACGAATGTCTTTTAGAGTACTTCGTTTTATACTAGCGACAAATCATATAGAAAAGGCTTGGCGCTATGCAAGGTAAGAAGGTTTTGATAGTCGGTTGCGGTAAAATCGGTGGGCGCGTAGCGAAGAGGCTTTCAAGTGACTTTCAAGTTTTTGGTTTACGCCGAAGACCTCAAATGTCTCAGGATGACATTCATTATCTTGCTGCAGATGTTCGAGAGGCATCGAGTTTAGAAGAGGTGTTTTCACAAGTCCTGACTGATGGTGTTGATTACCTGATTTATTGCCTGACGCCTTCCCAGCGCACCGAACAGGCTTATCGTGATACCTATGTCACGGGTTTAGAAAACACGCTTACGATGCTTCCTAATCCGAAGCGCTTAAAGCGATTGATCTTTGTTTCCAGTAGCAGTGTCTATCACCAGAATGATGATAGTTGGATAGATGAGCAAAGCCCTTGTGAACCAAAACAGTTTTCAGGAAAGCTTATCTTTGAAGCGGAAGGTCTACTTCGACACAGCGGCATACCCAGCACGATTATTCGTTTTAGCGGGATCTATGGTGGTTCTCGTCGCCAGTTAATTAATCAGGTAAAGCAGTCTGCGGAAAGTGGCGCGGCTATTTTAAGTAAAGCCTTACGTCGAAGTAACCGTATTCATGAAGATGATTGCGTGGGTTTTATTGAGCACTTAATTCGCTTGAATGCTCAAGGCTCAGCGTTGGAGCCGCTATATCTTGCTAGTGATAGTGAACCAGTAGATCTTAATGAAGTGATTATCTGGCTAGCAGAGCACTTGGGGCTGACCATCAATACCCAACCTTCCGAGCAGGCAAAACGGCGAAGCGGAAATAAGCAGTGTTCCAATAGGCGAATGTTGGATAGTGCTTATCAACTTCACTATCCGACTTTCCGAGAAGGTTATCAGGCGATGTTAAGACAAACCTAAATAGATGAATTCATCACCATTATGCCATCCATTTCAACCTGAGCATCTTTAGGTAGTGATGCGACGCCAATGGCGGCTCTTGCGGGATAAGGCGCTTCAAAATACTTGGCCATGATTTCATTCACGGTGGCGAAGTGTCCTAGGTCTGTCAGGAAAATATTGAGTTTAACTATGTCTTGAAGTGTACCGCCTGCGGCATTGCATACAGCGGTAAGGTTATCAAATACTCGCGTGATTTGCGTGCTGATATCGCCTTCTACCAGGCTCATCGTACTTGGGTCCAGCGGGATCTGGCCAGATAAAAAAACGGTCTCGCCGACTTTTACTGCCTGGGAATAGGTTCCGATTGCTTCCGGTGCATCTGCTGTTTGAATAATGGACTTGTTACTCATATTTCCTCCTGGAAGCTAATCACTTTATTTTGATATGACTCTGGTAAGCCTTAGAACGGCTTTGATTGAGCGAATTCGGCGCATAACTCGAGCCAGGTGTCGTCGACCCTGAACATGTAGCACAACACTAACAACACTTAGTTTGGCGTTTTGTTCCGTCACGCCGATTCGTTCGATATTACCTTCGGCGTGCGTTATCGCTGCGGCTAGCTCGGCAATAATGCCGCGTTGGCGTTCAAGCTCTACCTTCAATTCAACGGTAAACTCATCGGTAATATCTTTCACCCAGGATAAGTGCATTTGAACCTGATTGTTGCTTAGGTTCATAATTTTTGAGCAGCCCTCGGAATGAATGGTGATGCCAGAGCCTGTGTCAGGTAAGCCTACGATCGGGTCGCCCGGGATCGGGTGGCAGCAATGTGCGAAAGACAGGTTCATTCCTTCTGAGCCCTTGATCATCATGGACACTGTAGAGGTATCTTGAGCTTCGTTTTCAGCCTCATCTTGTATTGCATCAGACATCAATTGACGAGCAATGATGAACGGCATGCGCTGACCTAAACCGATATTGCGCAGGAGTACATCCATGCTCTCGGCTTGGTTATGTTCAAGAACTTTTTGAATCTGTGCTTCAGGAATATCTTTCCAGGAAACATTAATGCCAGAGAGTGACTTATCGAGCAAGCTCTTACCAAGCGCTAGGCTTTCGGCTTCGCGTTGGTCTTTCAAGTAGTGCCTTATGCTGCTCTTGGCTTTACCGGTTGTGACAATATTCAGCCAAGCCCTACTTGGTTTAGCGCTAGGGGCAGTGACTACTTCAACCGTTTGCCCGCTTTGTAGAGGTACGCTCAAGGGGGCAAGTTGTTTGTTTACGCGACAGGCGACACAAGCATGACCAATATCGGTATGGATAGCATA
>NZ_LWGG01000727.1:0-3514 GCF_001635365.1 Oleiphilus sp. HI0128
TGTATTGATTACTTTCTTTAACTGAGCCAAAAGGAGTCAAAGATACGCCTAATTCAGCTGCGGCCTCCGAAGAAACTTTTGCTTGCGCATTAAAGGACAGCATGGCTATAACAGTTAAACCTAAGAAAGATAAGGATTTTCCATTCATATTCTACACCTTACCTGCTTAATTTGAGGCTTTATAAATTACTTGAACAACGGCAATAGCGAAGCTTGATAAACTCAAAGCATACTAATGGAGCAAGCCGGAACTAATTAGTATAGGAAGGAAAACCTTATTTTCCCAACCCACTGTTTTAAACCTGAGTGAATATTTATATCAACACTAGTCTCTTTGACATTTATGCATCGCCTCTATCATCAAGTGACTAAATCTCTTCATCTACTTCAACATTCGTACTTGTTGAACTAAGATTATCTAATACCTTCACTTTCTACAAATCTTCATTATGAAAACAGCGGAGAATTTCCTATGTACCAAAATTTTGTATCTTCTTTTTTACTTGTTTGCGTTCTAGTATTCGGCTCGGGTTCAGTGCTTGCAGATAAACACGGTCGCTCACAGTGGGTAGACATCAGCAGTGACAAAAAACCATTTAACAAGAATTGTGACTACAAAGTTTGGGTTCTTGAAGACAAGGAGTGGGCTGAGACCTGGTACCTAGAAGCATTTGATAGTGAGAATGCTTTTTACACTATCAATCGCCAAAGCAGTATTTGGAGCGATAAAGATGACTTTTATGCACTTAACTACAAAGATAAAACAAAGTTTTTAACTGGCGAAAACTTTATTGAGGTGGTGCCATTCGCATTATGCTTGATGAAGTAAACTAATTATTCTTGGCTATCAAGGCTCGTTCTCAAAAGACTGCAAGCTTCTGAGAACGACCTAGCGTCTAGGGTTATGATAAGACTGTAGATAGATGGACGCTTCCTGAGAAGTCGTTTGTAGACCATTCTTTAAATGCTTTTGCTCCGAGCTTTACTGTATTCTTAGAAGGCGAGTTTGAGCAAGTCACCAAAGCTTGCGAGTAAACTTTACTCACCTCCTTTGCAGAAAAGCCCAGACTCTCTCGAAGCAGCTCCACAATAAGCATATGCCGCTGCTTTGACGACAAGCCATTCATCTTAACGACAAACTCTACTGCCCCAATAAAAAACAAACCAACTTCACTTCGGTTTTCTTGATCCTCAAATACTCGTTTCTCTCCAGCCCCTTGATGAACACTATTAATATGAAACTGAGCAAAATCAATTAATTGGGATGAGAACCCTACAGCGTTACCCTCTTCAGTTTCATGCCTGCTTAGCTGACTTGCACGGTACAGCGACGATACTCTATGTAAGAGCAATAGCATTAAAAAAGCCGCAAGTGCACTGGCCGTTAGTGCCAAATTATCGTACAACAGCCCATAATCTTGCGAGAAAGAGTTCTGTATACCAAGGTTCATCCATATATCATTCGTCATCAAATATTCCTAGTCGTTACAAACAAAGGGGCCTTAAATAAATTCCCGAGGATTGTAACAAGTAAAGGAATGACAAATTATCCCAAAGTGGTAACAACAGGTAACACTGAGGTAAAACCTTGTGAAATAGCCCATAAGACCTAAGGAAGCGGATTGATCATCGGCAAAATCCCTAGGTGTTTGGGCTTGGAGGGCTTATCCGATGCCTAGGGTTTCATTGACATCATCACGGATAGCACGATAGAGCTTAGCGTCCTTTTCCAGCTTTCTGAGGCTGTGAACGGGGAAGATTTCTCGTAATTTGCTATTGCCTTCCTCATCTTCAATCAGGAATGGCATGAGTTGTTCAACCAGTCGCAACATCACTTCAGGTGATACCGACGCCCCCGGCGAGGCACCTAGTAGCGTCCCGTAGGTTTTATCATCAGAGACAATAATCTCGGTGCCCATCTGCAAGTCACCATCTTTAATGATTTGCACTCGCTGACCTGCCGGACTAACCTGCCAGTTGAATTTACTACTTAAACCTGGCGCAAAGTCTTCTAGTTCCTTCAGCATCTTTTCCTTACAAACAAAGGTCTCGGAAATAAGGTACTTCATTAATGGAAAGTGCTCTCGCGCAACATTCAAAAAGTTAGGGATATCATGAAAGCGCATAGACTTTAAGTACTCAAGGAAACCTCGGCCTTTTTCCAGCACCGGCATAAAGGTCGCAAAAGGACCAAACAGCAAGTAATGCTTTCCGTTAGCAGCACGCAAATCCAGATGCGGAACCGACATGGGTGGTGCGCCGACTTTCGCTTTACCGTAAGTTTTTGCAGAGTAGTGTTTAGCGTCTTCTTCACTAATAGGCGCCATCAAGAAGCGACCACCAACAGGGAAGCCTGCAAATCGAGTTCTATCTGGTAAGTGGCTTAGTTTAAGAAGCGGGAATGCGCCTCCACCTGCGGCAACAAATAGCGTGTCGCCTTTAAAGCGCATTTTCTGATCGCCTTTTTGGGTTTCAACTAGCCATTGCTTAACCGGGTTTTTATGAACACGCGTAACATGCGTTCCGTAGTGAAATTCAACCCCTTCCTGCTTTGCCAAATAAGCAGCCATTTGCTCGGTGATCGACTCAAAATTAACATCTGTTCCCGTCGCAATCATGGTCGCAGCCATCTTTTCAGAAGTCGGTCGATTTTCCATGGTATAGGGGATCCATGATTTAATTTCATCATGATCTTCCGAATACTGCATATGCTCAAAATAGTGGTGCTGAGACATTTCTTCAAAACGCAATTTCAGCTCATTGATACTGTCTTCATGAACCAGGGTGCAGTGTTTTGTCGGAACGATAAAGCTTGTAGGGTCTTCGATAATCCCCTTCTTAACCAAATAAGCCCAAAACTGCTTGGCGATATTGAATTGACCGTGTATTGCGAGTGCCTTTTCGACTTCGATAATATCCTCATCGACCGGCGTATAGTTCAATTCACAATTTGCTTCATGGCCTGTTCCCGCGTTATTGAATACGCTGGAGTTGCTTTTGGCTGGCCCAGAAAGGCGCTCTATGATGGTTATTTTAAGCTTCGGGTTCAGTTCTTTCGCTAGGGTGGCAAAGGTAATTCCCATTATCCCTGCGCCGACAATTACTACATTCATATAATACTCTTGCTTGTAAGCGTGGTTTAAACTTGATACGAGGAGAAGAGTCAGATTTGGCTTGTTTGAGGGTCACCCAAAGTAATGCCAAGATGTTTTTATGATGAGACTACAACACCTGATTTGCCGGTTGAGCTCGATGATAACGAGTTACCGGATTTTACCGGGCGCTATTTTATACAAATATCTGGCCTTTTTCGAGTGATTTGTATCCAAGACATAAAGCACCACTGCTTAACCGAAGCTAAAAAATCATGTTATCTATCAATTAAACTTAAGAGAAAATTCACCTTAGCAACAATTGGCACTGCAGCACCGATAAGATTACTATATAAAAAACAATAAGAGAGTTATCCAAAATGAAAACCTACCAAAGCTTCAAAGAATTCTACCCTTACTAC
>NZ_LWGG01000728.1:0-26423 GCF_001635365.1 Oleiphilus sp. HI0128
TTACACCACAACGACGCTCTGTTCTTGAGTGTACCCAAAGCAAGCACTATAATGCAGCCTCTGCAAACAATTGGATAACTCAATGTCGGATCAGCCTTCGCAAAACTCAGCAAATGACACCCAAGAAACAAGCCAGCTCGATGAAACGAAAAGGGCTGAATTCAACCGATTGTTTTGGCATAGCCGCCGAGGAATGCTCGAACTTGATGTGCTGTTAGTGCCATTCTTGAAAGAGGCCTACTCTACTCTTCCTGAAGATGACCAAGCCCGTTTTAGAAACTTATTAGATTGTGAAGACCCCGATCTTTTTGCTTGGTTTATGCGTAACGGAGCACCAGAAGACCCGGATCACGCTCGCATAGTTAAGATTATTCTTGACCGTGTTCAGCCAGACTAAAGTTCAGTTTATACCGTCCAAGTTACTTGCGGGAGTAATTTTGCTCCCGTATGCCGCGGCTATTTTTCTTAGCCTTACTCACGAAATTTATCTGCCGCTAAAAGTTTCTATCTGCTTGATATGCACACTAGCTGGTTTTTACCATCTGCTAAGTCGAGCTTTGCTTCGCTCTCGCTTTGCTATCACTTCCTTAGTTGTTTCCAACGAGAACCTTAGTATTTACTTTTCGAACGAAGATGCAATCAACGGACAAATACTTGGAAAAAGTTTTATCTCCAGATATCTTTGCTTACTTACGGTAAAACATGCTCCTCTTATTGATAGTCGCCTAGCCTTTATTAGTGCGTACACAAGTAAATCTCATATATTAGTTACACCTCTAAACCTTGAGTGTCCAGATTCATTTAGACGTTTTCGCGTCTTTAGCAAATTCGGCAATATCAATATAAAGCACCGCGATGCTGTATAATCGCTAAATACTAAAAAACTAATTACAACTGACAGTTACCACATTATGACTCACATGTTTATCAATCTACCCAGTCGTTTTATCAGCATCACTGGTGAAGACTCAGAAAAGTTTCTTCAAGGTCAATGCTCTACTGATATCAACTCCCTAGATTCGAACCATTTCTCTTATGGCACCCTGAACACACCCAAGGGACGTATATATGGCTTGTTTAAAGTTGTACGGATTTCAAATGGTTTATTGCTGTCCGTAGATGAAAGCTGCTTTGAACATATCCTCAAGACCTTAAGCAAATACGCAGTTTTCTTTAAGTGCGAACTCAAAGAAGCTAACTTTCACTCTTATGGTTGTAGCACGCCATCATTAGCAGTTATATGTGAGCGCTACCCTGAATTGGCCGCATTAAAAGCCCCCGAAGACAATTCAAACAAAGCAGGTGATGACAACACCCTGTTAATAAGACTACCCGGTAAGCAAGGCCTTTTGGAGTTCTGGTCCCAACAAGTACCCGATGACAGCTGTTCAGATACTGAGGCCCTTGAAAACTGGCTGGCGAAAGAAACTAAAGCAGGTATTCCACAAGTATTTTCTGCCACACAAGAACAGTTCATTCTTCAGGAGCTGAATCTACATGAATTGGGTGCAGTCAGCTTTAAAAAAGGATGTTATACCGGACAGGAAATCATCGCCCGTATGAAGTTCTTAGGTAAGCTTAAAAAGCGCATGTGTTTACTTGAAGGAAATGGCACTGCCGCCGATCAACTCGAGCCAGGTGCCGATGTGTTTATTAAAACTATCGAAGGTTTGCCCAAGAAAGTCGGTAAGCTCGTCCGAGCCCATACATTGACAGATACGATTATTACTGCTTTAGCTGTGCTAAACAAGGAACAAGTCGATACAGGTGAGACAACGTATATCGGCTCCGACCTGGATACTGGGTTTATTGTGTCTGACCTTAGTTATTCTTAAGAAAACTATAACGAACTCAGGTTTTTTACTTCGTTCCGATAATTTCTAGAACAAAAGCGTTTTGCTCTGCTATAACTAATGAGTAGATGAAAAACATCTTGAATCGAGGTATTCATGTCAGAAATTGGTCAGAAGATAAAACAAGATATATTGGAAGCAATTGAGAACGACACTATTGTCTTACCAACGCTTCCTGAAATTGCTTTAGATGTTAAGAGAATCAGCGAAGACGAAGATTCGGGGTTATTCGACCTGATCGACGTTATTAACAAAGATACTGCCTTATCAGCACGCCTACTCAAGGTTAGCAACAGCCCTTTGTTTCGCGGTGCAAATGAAATCACTACGCTAAACATGGCAGTAAACCGCTTAGGCATGCAATATACGAGTAATCTTGCAACAGGCCTCGCAATGGAGCAGATGTTCCAAGCAACTTCAGAGATGATCGACAAGCGTATGCGCGAGACTTGGGAGCGCAGTACCGAAGTAGCGGGTATATGTAGTGTGCTCGCACGGCAGCACCCTCATCTGGCTGCAGGCCAAGCGACGTTGGCCGGACTCGTTTATTCCATCGGTTCTTTGCCGGTCCTTAAGTACGTTGAAGATAACGACGTTCAAATAAATAGCGTAATGCTCGACAACCTTTTGGATGAACTTCAGCCCATCGTGGGTCAGAAGATATTAGAGAAATGGGACTTTCCATCCGAGCTCAAACCTGTACCCAAAGAGTGTGTTAATTTCACTCGAGAAGTTGAAAAAGCGGATTACGCCGATTTGGTCATGGTTGCCATGCTACACAGCTATGCTGGCTCAGAACACCACTATGTAGAGATGGACTGGTCGCACATTACAGCGTTTGAACGTATTGGCGTTGACCCAACTATGGACCCGAATGCAGATGAAGACCTAAGTGCTGAAATGGAAGCAGCAATGGCGTTGCTAAATGCCTAATAGAATAAGCAGGCCTAAGACATAAAAAAAGCCGATCACTTGATCGGCTTTTTATTAGATAAATACTTAATTTTTAAACAACAGACGCCCAGTTTATTGGCTGTTTACCATTATCTATCAAGTATTGATTTGTCCTTGAGAAATGGCGACAGCCAAAAAAACCACGATAGGCAGAAAGCGGCGAAGGGTGCGGTCCTTCCAATACAAAGTGCTTCTGACGATCAATCAGCTTACCTTTCTTTTGGGCATAACTCCCCCAAAGCAGGAAAACAACACCAGACCGTTGCTGATTCAGCACCTCAATAACCCTGTCAGTAAACGTTTCCCAACCTTTTCCTTGGTGGGCACCAGCTCGAGCCTGCTCAACCGTCAACACCGCATTCAGCAATAGCACACCTTGATCGGCCCAAGAAATTAGATTTCCTGAACTTGGAATCGGCATGCCTGTATCCGTGTTGAGTTCTTGATATATATTACGTAATGAAGGCGGTATTGCTACACCCGGCTGAACCGAGAAACACAAACCATGCGCCTGCCCAGGCCCGTGATACGGGTCCTGCCCGATAATAACAACCTTTACCTCTTCAAAAGCGGTATGATTCAGCGCATTGAAGATTTCGGAGCCTTGCGGATAAATAATTTTACCCGCAGCCTTTTCGCTGCTTAGAAATCCACGTAAAGACTGCATGTAAGGCAGGGTAAGCTGGTCGCCGACAACTTGCTGCCAGGACTCACTCAGTCTACCTTCTTTTTCTGAACCTTCAGCCATCATATGAAACCCAAACAATAAGCCCCTTATTAAGATACTGGCTTCATGTGCGGGAACAAAATAACGTCTTTAATGGTTGGGCTGTCGGTAAATAGCATCACTAGCCTATCAATACCGATACCCTCACCTGCAGTAGGTGGCATACCGTATTCAAGAGCCTGGATGTAATCTGAGTCGTAATGCATCGCTTCATCATCACCAGCATCTTTTTCTTCAACCTGCTTGCGGAAGCGGTCAGCCTGGTCTTCAGCGTCATTAAGCTCCGAAAAGCCATTTGCCAATTCACGGCCGCCAACAAAGAACTCAAAACGGTCAGTGATAAATGGGTTGTCATCATTTCGACGCGCTAATGGAGAAACTTCCCATGGGTAGGCAGTAATAAAAGTAGGCTGATCGAGCTTTTCTTCAGCAGTCTCTTCAAAGATTTCGCATAACCACTTACCTGCACCCCAGGCAGATTGCTTAGCATCTTCTCTAATACCGACCTGGCGTCCATAGGCAATCATTTGCTCCAAGTTATTTCCGGCGTCGTTGATGATAGACGGCTCAAAGTCTGGATTGTACTTAAGCACAGCTTCGGCCATTGTCATGCGCTCGAAGGGTTTGGCAAAGTCATAGACCGTCTCGGCAATCACTTCGCCATCTGCATCTTTCTTAGTTGATTTAATGTCAGTTGTACCCAGTACATCCAAGGCGATAGTACGCAGCATGTCTTCAGTAGTATCCATTAAGTCATGATAAGTTGCGTAAGCCTGGTAGAATTCGATCATTGTGAATTCAGGATTATGACGGGTCGAAAGACCTTCATTTCTGAAGTTACGGTTAATTTCAAACACTCGCTCAAAACCACCCACAACCAAGCGCTTCAAGTACAATTCTGGCGCGATACGCAAGTACATACCGATATCCAGTGCATTGTGATGCGTTTCAAAAGGCTTAGCCGTTGCGCCACCAGGAATGGTTTGCAGCATCGGTGTTTCAACTTCCATAAAGTCACGATCACTTAGGTATTTACGAATCCCCTCAATAATCTTGGAGCGAACCATAAACAAATCGCGAGTTTCCTGGTTGATGATCAAGTCAACATAGCGCTGACGATACTTAGTTTCCTGATCCGCCAAGCCGTGAAACTTATCCGGTAAAGGGCGTAGTGCCTTAGTCAGGATAACCACATCTTCTGCACGTTCTATATTAACAAATAACTCGCCCTTACCCGACTTATGCAGGGCACCCCGTACACCAACAATATCACCTAAATCAAAACGGGTTTTGTAGCCAATTTCTTTTTGAATATCTTTTGGTACGTAATACTGCATACCACCCGATACATCAGAAATCTTAGTAAATGGCCCCCGCTGAAACATGATTCGACCCGCAACAGATACTTGGTTATCCTGTTCTTCTAGCTCTGGCTTAGAGAACTCACCGAACTTTTCTAACAGATCTCCTGCTAAATCTTTTCGCTCGAAGTCATTACGGTGACCATTTGCTGAACAACCATCACGCAGTTCCTTGAGTTTGTTCTTACGCTCAGTGATCAACTTATTTTGGTCTTCAGTGTTCGTAGTATTCTGTTCGTTCGACATATTTTCTTCCAATTACTTATCCATTGCTGCCACCAAAGACGATAGCAGCAAACTAAAAATTAAAGGCCTTGCTTAAGACTGGCTTCGATAAACTGATCCAGGTCGCCATCTAAGACATTATTGCAGTTACTGGTCTCAACATTGGTTCGCAGATCTTTGATCCGCGAAGAGTCCAGTACATAGGAGCGGATTTGACTTCCCCAACCAATATCTGACTTAGTATCTTCCAATGCTTGTGCCGCTTCGCTACGCTTCATCATCTCTAGCTCATATAACTTTGCTCGAAGCTGCTGCATAGCCTTATCTTTGTTTTGATGCTGTGAACGTTGGTTCTGGCATTGGACCACAATACCGCTTGGCTCATGAGTAATACGTATTGCTGAATCGGTTGTATTAACGTGCTGGCCGCCCGCACCACTAGAGCGATACGTATCAATACGCAGGTCTGCCGGGTTAATTTCAATATCGACGTTATCATCAATTTCCGGTGATACAAACACCGATGCAAAAGAAGTATGGCGACGGCTGCCTGAATCAAAAGGAGATTTTCTTACCAAGCGATGGACACCTGTCTCTGTACGTAACCAACCAAATGCATATTCACCGGTAAATTGGATTGTCGCACTTTTGATGCCGGCAACTTCACCGTCGGAGAGTTCAATGATTTCAGTCTTGAAACCTTTCTTCTCCCCCCACCGTAAGAACATACGCAATAACATGCTGGCCCAATCTTGAGCCTCGGTACCACCTGAGCCAGACTGAATATCGAGATATGCGTTGTTTTCATCCATCTCGCCAGAAAACATTCTTCGAAACTCTAGCGTTTCAAGCTTTTCACTTAGCGTGCCAAGCTCATCTTCAACAGCAGAAACCGTTTCTTCATCTTGCTCTTCCACAGCCATATCCAGCAGCTCCTGAGCGTCCACCAGACCAACGTCGAGATTTTCTATGGTTGCTACAACAGCTTCTAGATTAGAGCGTTCTTTGCCAAGCGCTTGCGCGTTGTCCGGATCATCCCAGACACTAGGCAATTCTAATTCACGTTCAACTTCTACAAGTCGCTCTTTTTTTACATCAAAGTCAAAGATACCCCCTAAGCGTTTGCACACGCTCAGACATATCTTTTATTTGCTGCACTAGCGGGTTTACTTCCAACATCTATTGACTCACATTCCTTAAAACTGAAAAAAGCGAAATAACACACTTAATAAAGCGCGCCATTCTACCGCTAAGCTAAAACCGCTCCAACCAATTTTTCATTTCTTTCGCAGTTTCCGGCCAGCTTGGCTCTAATAAAATCTCATGCAACGCCTTTGGAACGATTTTTCTTTGCTTATTAGTCATCTCTAAACGATCAAATAAGTGTTCACTCACCCAGGGCTCAACGAGTTCATCGCCTTCTCCGTGCCATATAGCGATGGGCGTTTTGATTTGCGAAGCCTGCTTGCGTAGCTTAGTAACTGCCGATAAATACTCTGTAAACCAACGTGCACTAACCTTACCGTGATTAAATGGGTCTGTGGCATAAGCGGCAACAACCTCGGGATCAGAACACACCACACTTGCTTCTATGGGATGAGCAAGACTGAGTCTAGGTAGAAAGAAACTCATTGTATTGCCAATAACACGCGTAAACCACGGGACAGCAATTGAAACATCAGCCGCTGGCCCACTTAAGGCTACACCACTGAATCGGCCAGGATACTCTAACAAGTGGTGCAAACTAATCATTCCACCCATCGAATGACCAAGTAAATATTGCTTTTCTTCCATGACTGTAGAACGCAGTGTTTCCAAGTCTTGCGCGTAGTCACTCCAACGCCTTACATGCCCGCGCTTACCTTCAGACTGACCATGCCCTCGATGATCTAGCGCATAGACTGCGTATCCCTGGGAAACAAACCACTCAGCAATGCACTGATAACGCCCCGCATGTTCACTCCAGCCATGCGAAATAACAATCGCAGCTTTAGCATTTTGATTAGGCCAGTAGTAGAAGTTCAGCAGTAAACCATCATCCGTTTCTACCTTTGATTGAGTCGGTGCAAGCCTTGCTACACTCATTCGCTTTGTTTCCTTTATTAGTCTATATACTGAAAATAAGTTTTATTGAATTTTGGAGCAAGTACAGTAAATTATGGTGCCTACTATTTAGCGCCTAAGTGTATCGTTTTTATGGCCGATAGTTTACCCTATTGGCGACCTCATTTCTGACGATTTTTAGCTATGCGCATTTCACTCTCTCATCATGCAAAACAACTCGCTAAGCCCAATACTGCTTGCAGCAACCGGTGCCTCTCCAAGCTCTGCGTATTGAGAGCTGATTCGAATAGTAAGCTAAGTCAGTAACCAAGTATATTGTAATGACTGAATGCCACTCAAAGGGAATATTCAAATGAAATATAACAACATTCTTGAAACCATCGGCAACACGCCGCACGTACGAATCAACAAGCTTTTCCGAGACGATATCGAAGTATGGATGAAGGTCGAACGCTTTAATCCCGGCGGCAGCATTAAAGACCGTATTGGCCTCGCTATGATCGAGGCCGCCGAGAAGTCAGACCAGATCAACAAAGATACCGTTATTGTTGAACCGACATCAGGAAACACCGGCATCGGTCTGGCTCAAGCAGCTGCGGTAAAAGGCTATAAGCTGATTCTAGTTATGCCGGAGTCAATGTCTATAGAACGTCGAAAGTACATGACAGCTCTGGGTGCCGAGCTCGTACTAACACCAAAAGAAAAAGGCATGGGCGGTGCAATTGAAACAGCTGCCGAACTAGTTACAAAAGGCAGTAATCACTGGATGCCACAACAATTTACCAATGCTGAAAATGTTGCGATCCATCGCCGTACTACTGCGCAAGAGATTATTTCCGATTTCCCCGATGGTCTTGATTATCTGATTACCGGTGTTGGCACTGGCGGTCATATCACTGGCTGTACAGAGGAACTTCGTAAAGCCTTCCCTTCTATACAATCCTACGCAGTTGAACCCGAAAAGTCCGCAGTGATCAGTGGTTGCGAAAAAGGACTGCATCGCCTTCAAGGTATCGGCGCTGGCTTTATTCCTGACATCATGAACACTGAGATACTGACAGGAACAATTCAAGTATCTGAAAAAGACTCTTTCGACATGGCACGTGAGTGTGCAAAGCAGGAAGGGATTTTTGTAGGTATTTCTTCTGGCGCTACCTTAGCCGCAGTTAAAAAGAAGGAAGCTGAATTTACTCCTGGCAGCCGCATCGTGATTTTCAGTTATGATACTGGCGAACGCTATTTATCGATCGAAGATCTGTTCTAGACCTTGAACCATGAGCGGGGCTTACGCCCCGCTTTGAAATATCCTGGAAATCAAAGCCTATCTTAGTTATTTGGCTTAAACCCGACAGACTTAAGCGGGGACGAGAAGAACTCATCAGCACTCAAGGGCTTGTCAAATAGATATCCCTGCCCAATCTCACAACCCAACTCTTGCAAGAAAGCCATCTGCTCAACTGTTTCCACACCTTCAGCCACCACCTTCAAGTTCAAAGTATGTGCCATAGCAACAATTGCCGCCGTGATCTGCTTGTCATCATTATCGTTGGGTAAGTCCATAATAAATGCACGGTCGACCTTGAGTTTATCCAGAGGGAGCTGCTTAAGATAGTTAAGAGAAGAATATCCCGTACCAAAGTCATCAATTGCAATGGTTAGTCCCAAAGACTGCAACTCTTTCAATAAGGAAATCGCATGCTTAATATCGGTCGCTAACAAGGACTCAGTCACCTCAAACTCTAGGTTCTCGGGGTTAACACGGTGCAAAGAAATTGCCTGAGTAATATCGTTAAGTAAGTCAGGATCACTAAACTGGCGAGCTGACAAGTTGATCGACATTTTAACATCACATAGTCCGCGCTGCTGCCAATCGGCACACTGGCGGCAAGCTTCATGAATAATCCACTTACCAATGGGAATAATCAGACCGTTATTCTCTACCATATCGATAAAGAAAAATGGCGATAACAGACCGCGCTTAGGATGCTGCCACCTTAATAGAGCTTCGCAACCAATCAGCTTTCCGGTACTCAAATCCATTTGCGGTTGATAGTGCAATACAAACTCTTCCCGTTCGACAGCATGGCGCAACTCTTCCTCCAAGGCCATACGCGAGTCAGCATCTTTATGGAGCTGGTGATTGAAGATATGGTAGCTATTCTTACCTGAGGCTTTGGCTTGATACATCGCTAGATCGGCATTTTGCAACAAGGTTGCAGCGGATACACCATCCAAAAGCGACAATGTGATGCCAATACTCGATGATACAGAAAGGCGCCTTCCCTCAATCGCAACGGGCTCTTCCAGCACTCTCAGCACCTTTCTTGCAAGCTCAACAACCTTCTTTTCACTGTGAACACCACTAAGCACAAGGCAAAATTCATCGCCACCGGTACGCGCTGCAATATCAATATCAGAAACACAACTTTTAAGTCGGTCGGCAACCACAGACAATAAGTTATCACCAACCAGGTGCCCTAGGGCATCATTAATGTGTTTGAAGTTATCAAGGTCAAGGTAGAGAAACGCAAACTTTCGCTCAGTTTCATCTTGGCTAGCTAACTTCTTATCAACCAGTTCTATCAAATAGGGCCGGTTCGCTAAACCAGTCAAAGCATCGAAGTGAGCCATTTGGTGAAGCTCTTCGGTATTATCACTCAGTTTCTGGTGATAGGCCTCTAACTGAGAGGTTACCTGCAAAGAAGTAGTTTGTAGCTGGCTAATTTCATCAGCAAAAATACGGTTGCTCGCCATGCGCTTAAGCTTGTCTTTTGCTTCTTTATATCGTCCTTGAGGCAATAAAGGAAGCGCCTTGGCTTGCCGCTGCAGAGAACGAATCGGCCGCCACAAAACGAGGAATATCAACAGCATTGAAACAATAATCGCAACTAAGCCAGTTATAACGTGCGTGTGCCGAGCATACTCTATTTGCTCTCTGGCTTGGGTTGTATCAGATATAAATGCAATTAGCGCATTACTACCAACCAATTCAGAGTTAGAGACGAACATAAGCTCAAACTGAGAACCTGGTAAATCAATAATGTTGATTAACTGCCCTTCAGCTTCGACAAAGTCACGCCTCCATCGACTTTGAATAGCATGTTGCTGAAGAATTGGCTGTAGTAAAGGCTTATTCGTCAAAGAAGAGAAAGCCAATCCGGTCTTGCCAAACTGTACTGATGCTTCAGAGTTATTATTAACCGGCGTGAGTATCCCGATATCAGATCCGGTGATTCTATTAAAATCTAGCATCATATCTGCTAGTGATACGCTCAGCTGAATAAGTTTAATATCACCATTAATATCTAGAATCGGAGACAGTACAGCTAACTGACAAAATTCAAAACAGATCATTTCTTCGGACGGAGTGCGACTCGTCAAGGTACGCTCAATAACGTCGGAGTTTGGACGAATGCGTTGATCACCCCACTGCCCAATCACTTCGCCTTTTGCATTAAGTAAGGTTGCGCTCTCTAGGGCCCAAGTTATCTGTAAAGACAGCCAGTGCGAATCGAGCTTGTCCTCAATATACGGACCTTCTGACGTTAAATTTGGTAGACCATCAATTATATTAATTAGCTGCAATGAGCTCTTCTTGAGCAAACCGTTATATTCAATAATATATTGCTGCTGGTTCACACTTCTATTATGCGCTTGCAAGGATTGCATTTGCGCTACATTGAAGTATGTAAAAAATGAGATAAACGATAGAAAGATCGCAGCTAGGCCAACTGCGGACTTCCAATATAAACTAACAAAAAGCTGTTTTTTTGTGTCTTGCATTAGAAACGATACGCCACCTGAGCTAAAAACATATTCCAGTGCTTACGTTGTTTTTCCATATCTGGATTTTCTAAGTCAGGCAACCAAAATGTACCATTTACAGCGTGAAACTCGATTGAAAACATCCATTCGAACGAAGGAGCATAACTAATGCCAATAGTGGAGTCTTTAGCAAAAGCATTACGCGCATACCTATTGATTGGGTCACCGGCTTCATAGTCCGAGCCATCTTTGTCGTCTTTAAACCGATAAGCTTCGTCCTGGCGCACATATACCTGCATATTAGGTGATAGTTGATAATCTACCTGAACGTAATAACCAATAAACTTTTCCACATTTTTATTGCCAGCAAAAATGTTATCTACTTCGATATCTCGTCGTTGGATTTCAGTTGTGAAGCGCCATTTATCAATACTGAGTTCAAAAGAAAGCATCAATGCTTTTAGGCCAAGCTCACCCTCAAACAGTGGAGGGGTGACAGTAAGATCTTGAAACGTTTCCCCTGCTCCCGGTGTAAAATCAGCATCTAATTGAACATAAGAAAGCGCAGTGCGCCACGCACCAGAACCGGGTTCAAAAGACAGCCTCGTAAAGCTAGCGCGCTCATTATCGAAGCTACCAGAGGTTTTCGTACTTAAGATTGACTCAACACTATGACTATTAAAAATCGGCTCACCAAAAGCAGTACTAAACGACAACGTACCGCTCTGGAATTCCCGGTGCCCATAAAGCCCTATACTATCTGATGAATGTAATATCTCTTGCAAGTAATCAATATAAATAGACTCAGGCAACAGTAAACTAGGACGTGTTACTGCAACATCTCTAGTTTCGTTAAAGAAGCCAAACGGATTCTTTAAACGCCCTGCTCTTAAACCTAAACCATATTCAAAATCATCAAAAAGCCGCCAATCAAGTATCGCAAAATCAAGTCTAGTACCTTTTGGCTCGCCGTTACCAATCTGTTTGTAAAGACCCTGCATGGAAAACTGTAAAGAGTTCGTCGCCTTCCAAGACCCGTTTAAACCAACACTATTGTATTTAAAGCTACCATCAGAACTAGAACCCAAAAAATCATTTTCATCGGTTAAAACAAAGCTTTGACTAACAAAACCGTGCCAATTGATATGATCCACTAGATATTTCTTAGCTTCCGTAGCGAAAGAAACTAAAGAAGTTCCACCCAGCACAACCGCTAAAACGGCCTTAGCGAATACTGACCGTAGTAAAATGCTCATTCGACATGCCTCCTTCAACATAACCAATTGCCCCGGGTGTATTATTAATTGTCGCTAGCATATCTTCGACGGATTGAACGACAACAGGTCCCTGACCTATACCTGAGTATATGTACCGGTCCCATTGACGCCTAAGTTGATGCGGGAGCATTTTTAAGGTATTCATCAAAAATGATCGATGAACCGGGTTGGTATCTTGGAAAACCACCACTGTAATCTTTGTTCCATCGGGCCAAGCTCTAGCTCTCAGACTAAAAATAGCGCGCAACTCATTTAAGCTTAAAGTGTCGGTTAGCGTGGAGAGATGAGTGATAACAGACTGCGCGTTCGCTGATTCACTGACATGACCGCCTGAGTCATCAGCATAACAGGTACGGGCGAGCGACAGTTGGAAAACTGCAATCAAAGAAATATAAATGATAAAGGACTTTATCCACATGATTACAAAGGTAGACCATAATCTGTGGATTGCCAAAGCCACAAACCTAAACACGCGTGGTTTTACACTTTAATAACATAGCTCTGAGTTTTAAGAGCAATATGGAGATATAAACAAGAATGGCCCGCCCTTCAGGATTCGAACCTGAGACCTTCCCCTTAGGAGGGGGACGCTCTATCCAGCTGAGCTAAGGGCGGAAAAATAGGCGCAGGAATAATAGCGAGCAAATGAGTCAGGCTCAAGTGGAAATTACACGTTGCAACAGATTATTCCCATACAATTGAAGCCAGGACTTGCGATACCCACTGTTACCTACGACTAGGACAGTGCCTTAACCTTCGTTTGTAAACTTTGGAAGCGTTTGTATTGCCTATGCTGAGCAGGAATATGCTTAACATTGTCCAAGCATTGCTCACACTTTGCTTTGAGCTGAGGGTTGCCACCTTGCTGTCGAATTTGTTTTAGCATTACCTGGACGGTATTAAGGTTAAGGGCTGGGTGTTTTGGCGTAACCTGAAGCGCCTCATCAAAAACGCGAATCGCTTCGTCCAGATCACCCTCTTCAAATGCAGTAATACCACTCTTGTTAAGCTTTCTAGCTTTAACCCTTTTCTGAAGGCTAACAGGCTCATCAAGCAACTCTTCAATATTGTTCATGACACCCTTGTCGTCCGAGTGACGCTCTGCCAAATCACTTAATACCTTCTCGGCTTCGGTCTCGTCTCCCATACTGTAGAGTGTTTTAGCAAACTCCAAGGTTGTTTCAGCTGAGGCGCTCGATACATCCATTGTTTCCTGGGCTTTATCCAGTGCAGCCTGAGACTTTTTGTCATCACCCTGCCCTTTGTGAACACGGGCCTCGATCAATAATGCACTAGCCTGAACATTGACATCATCCTTAAATTTCTTACTAGCACGCCCTAGAATATGAACAGCTTCTTTTGCCTGTTTTTTACCATTATCCGACGTATCACCTTCAGCCAAATCAGAAAGGCAGCGACCTAAACTTAAATAATTTTCAGAAGACTCGTGTACAGAATTGTGCCCCAACTTTACACTTTGACAAAAAGCATCCGCAGCGCCTTCAACATCTTTATTTTTAGAGCAAACTTCAGCAAGTTTCTGCTGACGCAGAATAGCATGCGGTGAAATATCAACAGCCTTTGCCAAAGTTTTTTGCGCATCGCGGGCCTTCCCATGCTTTAGTTGCGCTTCGGCCAAGGTATCATAGGCTTCAATTAAGTTCGGGTTACCTGCTAATAAGCCTTGAAGCCCCTTGATAGCGCCTTCATAGTCACCCAAAGCAACTTGCACCTTGCTTAAACCAAGCCTTGCCCAACCAATATCACGTGTCGATAACACGTCACGATATATCTTCGCTGCGCGTTCGTTCTCACCCATCTGAAAATAAAGACTAGCAAGCTTGCGCATACACCAGGTGATATATTTAGTTTCGTAGCGAACCTCTTTATTGATTAGTTCGATCGCTTTGGGGAGGTTTTCAGCATCAATCGCCTCATTAATAGGTTTCAATACCTCACGCTGCTCGATCATTGCATCCAAACGTTTTTGTAAAACGGCTTTTGTAATAGGCTTTGTGATGTAGCCATCAGGCAAGTATTCAAGCGCTCCCATGACCATATCTTTAGAAGTTTCTGCCGTGATGAGTATGAATATGCCTGTATGCTTAAGAATTTTATTGTGACGAAGTTCTTCCAGAACCTGTTGCCCGCTCTTTCCGGGGCCTAGGTTATAGTCGCACAAAATAATATCAAACTCTTCATGCTCACAACGAGCAACGGCGTCTTCACCATTCCCCGTTACCTCGATACTCTCAACCCCAAACGCTCTGATCATTTGGCGTATTGAAAGACGAAAGTTTTCGAAATCATCGACAACCAAAAAGCGCAGATTGCGATAGTATTTGGCTAGCTGAATTTGTCTTTGCAACTCACTCATAAAACACTTACTTCACTGTTCCTAAATTTAATACTCCTAAGTGTAGACAAAAAATCAAATCAGATAGCGTATATTCAAATATTTCTTTTGACTCACGACACTGAACAATAGAAAATTCAGGCTTTTAACAAGCATGGTCTTATCTATCTAATATGGAATTCCCTTCTTTTATCGATATTGAATACAGCACACCAGATGAAGGCGGTTTTCCAACTGCAATTACCTGGTCACTAGCCAACGGCCAAATCAAGTCTGTACTTATTATCCCTGATGACGAATGGGACCCTTGGGACAATACCGACAGCACCGTAGATCTTCAATTTCTTTTTGATCAAGGTGTTTCCGGGCCTGACGTAATTCGAGAACTAAACCAGGACTTGGATGGCCAAACAGTTTTTATTGATGGCCTAGATGAAGATGAAGCCTTATTAGAACTGCTATTCGAGACTTATAATAACGAACTAGGCTTTGAAATAGCTTCAATCACCCAGCTCTTTAGCTCTCACCCACTAGAAACGCTGCTAGCGAAACGAAATGACCTGGCTATCGAGAACCAGCTTGATATTGACTCAATTGAAGACAATGTTCGCGCACTGCTTCACCTAAGCAAAGAAATCCTAACTTAGCATCTAGAATTTCTCAGGTTCAATTCACAACAACGCTCAGCAAACCCAATATTATGTTTTACTTCAATAAATTGTGAATCGTATCGAAGCACATTTGGTAATATCGTGGCACCATATTGCATTCCGTAATTCAATACCTCAATGCAAGCTATCAACCGTAGCAAAACCGGATCTACAAATGGATCAACTAAAATTAAGGATGCCCAGCAACATGGTTTGCAAACGCTTCGCACTCGCCCTAGTTTCAATTCTGCTATCTATTTCTACTTTGACTCAAGCCAACGATGATAACGGTTTTTTTAGCAACCCTGGCCCTAAGTCCGAAAGAAACTACTTATCTGTCGGTCTTTCTTTGAACGAATTCAACAGGCTCAACCTTAATCTCGTCCTCTCTGACAGCGTATCTTACGAAGATAGAACTGAAGGCTCTCCGGTTTTATCATTCAGCGGCCTTACTGCACAAACCTACGGCCTTAGCGTTATTTATGGTAGCTACCTAGATGACACTTTCAAAGCAGAGTTTCGTTACGGCAAGGGAATCAAAGAAGACACGCTTAAAGGAGCAAAGGATGTCAACCTAGATCATTGGATTGCGACATATATGGGAGCCGAGCAAGAGATTACAGATTATTTTAATGCTTACGCACTACTTGGACTATCTTACTACCGAGCAGATGTAACGCGTCATGAAGTTATTAGAACCGTCTCGGAAAGTGCTATTTCTAACGCGGAATCAGCGGTTCAACCCAGCCCATTCGTGGCCGAGTCACATTTATTTAAAACGAACTTCAGTTTAAGCTGGATTATCGGAGGAGACTATAAGCTGAGTGATCAGTGGTATTTATCCTTTGAATACGGTCGTTTGCTCAAGGACACTGATACGAATATCGAAATAGATCAGTACAGTACCTACCTAAAGTTTGAATTCTAAGGATAAGCCCACTACTCAAACCGACTAAGCAAATTTCCTAGCCGCGCTCTATTTTCCAGCATTGGTGAATATGACTATTGCGCTCAAAATCTTTATCCACTGACATTTTGGTAAAGTCTGTGACCTTATAGTTTGCGCTCAAGCCTGGATCAAGCTTAAACCTTCGCAGGTTATTCGAGAAAACCAGCACCCCCTTTTCAGACAGCAAGCTCATACACTGCTCTATGAGTACGACATGATCACGCTGAATATCCAGCACCCCCTGCATTCGTTTAGAATTAGAGAAGCTCGGTGGATCTAGAAAAATCAGATCAAAACTGGCTTTTTGTTCCTGTTGTGACTTTAGCCACTCAATACAATCTGCCTGAACTACTTTATTGTCACGAAGCGCTAGCCTATTGAGCGCCAGATTTCCCTCGAACCAATTCAAGTAGGTCTTTGACATATCAACGCTCAAGGTTGATTTCGCACCACCAAGTGCGGCATAAACACTCACCGCACCTGTATAACAAAATAAATTTAAAAAGCGTTTATCTCTGGCATTATCATAGACCCACTTTCTAATGGGACGATGATCGAGAAACAACCCGGTATCCAAGTAGTCCTTTAGGTTTACCTTGAATCGCGCACCACTCTCACTTACTGTAAAAAAGTCTTTTTGAGATGCTTCTTTTTCGTACTGTTTAGTACCTTTTTGTATCGAACGAACTTTTAAAGCAATTCGCTTCGTCGGTATCGTTGCACCATTAAAACTAAACTCGCTTAATACCTTAAGCCCCTCTCTTAGCCTTTCTCGGCTAGCTTTCTCATCAATAGACTTTGGCGCTTGATATTCCTGGACATGAAGCCATGTAGTTTGATCAATGCTTTGGTACATATCGACTGCGAGCGCAAATTCCGGCATATCAGCATCGTACAAGCGATAGCAGCTAATCTCATTTTTCTTAGCCCACTTACCGAGGGTCTTAAAATTCTTCTTAAGGCGGTTAGCGAACATTTCAGCACGCTGTGGATTCGATATCTTCCAGTTGCTAGATGAATGTTCTAATTTAGAGGAGCTCGCAGCATCTTTGTAGCGATTATCCTTATCAAGACTAAATAAGATGAGTTGACTTTCGATAGCGCCATTAAAGAGTTTATACTGTTTATATGAACGCCAGCATATGGCCTTACCTAAATCTGCATTTCCTGTAAATACGCCGGCACTCCATCCAAGCAAGTCTCGCTCAAATAGCTCACCCAACACACCATACAGCGTTTTAAGGAGGTTAATCTCGCCCAAGCGCTCTCCATAAGGAGGGTTCGTTAGCAACAACCCCGCCTGATCATGTTCAGCAAGGGTAAAATCTTCTAGTGAGCGTTTCTCCACATGAATAATCTTATCAAAGCCTGCCTTTCTAACATTATCCCAAGCTTTCGCCACAACTCTAGAATCCTGATCAAAACCAGTAATACGCCCCTGATATGAACCTAAGCCTTTTTCGAATGAATCTAAAGCAGCCTGACGAAGCGCACTCCATAATCGCTCATCATGACCTTTCCAACACTCAAACCCCCAGCGCTCGCGAGCAAGTCCTGGCGCTTTATTGGTAGCAAGCATTGCCGCTTCAATAAGCAAAGTGCCAGAGCCACACATTGGATCAATAAAACTAGCGCTGTCGTTGTAACGCTTAGGCCAGCCACTCAGCAAAAGCAATCCGGCGGCAAGGTTTTCTTTGAGTGGCGCAGCACCGGTAACAGAACGATAGCCGCGTTTGTGGAGACTTTCACCTGACAAGTCGAGGCTTACGTTAATTTTCCCTTTTGCCAACCTGGCTGATATACGGATATCAGGCTCGGCTCGACTAACTGAGGGCCGGTCCCCAACAAGGTCACGAAACTTATCAACAATTGCATCTTTTACTCGCAAAGCACCAAAGGTAGTGTTGTTGACATGTTCATTTTGCCCAGAGAAATCGACCGCAAAACTAGCCGTACAATCGAAATATCGACTCCAGTCTATAGAATAAGCTGCGTCATAAATTTGATCAGCCGTTTCCGCTTTATGTGAACAAAGCTCAAGTAAAACCCGATTTGCAACTCGCGACCAAAGTAATACACGATACAACAAAGATTTATCTAATTCGGCACTCACGCCAGCAGGCGTTGACTTTGTCTGCTCGACTCCAAAACTATTGAGTTCTTGCTCAAGAACGTAATTTAGCCCTCGGGGGCACGTTATAAAAACATTATATGAGTCGTTATTTCGCATGTGTTACCAAATTAATACAAACTGAAATTAAGAAATAATCGCGCATTCGAACACGTTACACCCTATAAAACAAGCTATTACGGAAGCTTATACTAAAGCTATATATAAATAGTGTTTTATAGAAAGAATTAGTCATGTACTTTAGACAGAAATTTAGCTTAACTAAAAGTCCGGCCCAGTAAAGACAAGCAAAGCTTATTGCCGCCGGCAAAACACTATAACAATTCATTTGCACTCAATAGGAGTTGAATTACCTTTAAGCTTCGTAACCCCTTCGGGTACAACGTTGCTGCGCTACTTATAAATAACAATGTTTAAAGCATGTTCATGAGGTTCATAACGAATGAAAAGACAAAAGCGTGATATTGATCAAAGAGCATTTAAAAAAGGTTATCAAGCAGGCATTACAGGAAAATCAAAATCTCTCTGCCCTAATTCTACTACCACCGCAAAGCAAAACTGGCTAAGTGGCTGGCGTGAAGGTAGAGGCGACAACTGGGACGGTCTAGTTGGAGTATCCGGTATTCACAAACTCCCCGGGATCACAACATAGCAAAAATTGAAATTGAAAAGGCCCACATCAGGGCCTTTTTTTATGCTTAACGCATCGACTTAATCGCTAAGGCAGCATCTCTTATTAAAGCAGGCCCCTTATAAATGAAACCTGTATAGATCTGTACCAGGCTTGCCCCGGCATTAATCTTATCCACCGCATCTTGACCGCACATAACCCCCCCCACGCCAATAATAGGCAGACTCTCTCCAAGTTCGGCTTTCAGCTGAGAGATCACCTCGGTCGATCGCGTCGTTAACGGAGCACCACTCAAACCACCTGCCTCGTGCGCATGGGGGTAGCCCTGAACAGCCTCTCTAGCCAATGTAGTATTGCCCGCAATTACACCATCCAGTTCACGCGCTTTTAGCGACTGCGCAACCATCACAAGCTCTTCGTTAGTCATATCAGGAGCAATTTTGATTGCAGTGGGGACATAACGGCCATGCTTCTCTGCCAGTTTAGCCTGCTCTTCCTTAATCGCGTCAAGCAAAGAGTTCAGAGACTCACCAAATTGAAGGGTACGCAAGCCGGGCGTATTGGGCGACGAAACATTTACAGTTATATAGGTAGCACGAGAATAAACCGCGTTAAGGCATTTTATATAATCTGAATTCGCATCCTCAACAGCCGTATCAAAATTCTTCCCAATATTAATTCCAATAGGATTTTTGTACTGACTCGCTGCAACCTGCTGCAACAGGTGCTCAACCCCTTCATTATTGAAGCCCATTCGATTAATAATTGCCTGGTTCTCTTTCAGGCGAAATAAACGAGGTTTGGGATTTCCCGGTTGTGGTCGAGGAGTGATTGTACCCACCTCGACAAAACCAAAGCCCATTCGGCCCAGCGCATCAATGTGATCGGCATTTTTATCCAAACCTGCTGCGAGACCGACTCGGTTTGGGAACTGTACCCCCATCACTTCGACTGGGTCAGAAACCACATCTGGCAAAAATGGTGAAATCAACCCCAAACGATTGAACGCGCTCATCCAATCCAACGAAAGCTCATGAGCTGTCTCAGGCGGCAGTGTAAATAATAAGTTTCGTAAAAGTGAATAAGACATATACAGACCCGACTTTAAAAAATATTAACAAGTGCATTTTATAGACAAACATAATCGGCGTTCATTATATACACTTGTTCACAGGTAAACGAAAAGAAAATACTGGCAAGTCCATTCGGCAAAAAAAGACAAGCAAAAAAATTGCATTTTTTACTATTTTTTTTGCTAATTTCCGCCTCTAGCATGTTGACTTTCAAAGCGACTTAAATTCAATCCCCGTTAAGACAAAAGCATTATTACGCTTTTGACATTTATCCACCAATTCTGTGGATAACTTTGTTGAAAACTTAAGTAAAGACGGTCAAACCCCGCTAGAAATGGCGGCGACACACAAACTGATTATTTTTTAACCAATTAAAAAAGCCTTATTTTTCAATGCCTTATAGTTTCTTTAGTATTTTTGCAAAAAAACGCCATGTTTCATATTGACTTTCTTAGCAAATTCGAAAATGTGCATAAAAACGACGTTTTTCTGACGCGAATTGTAAATAACGCGCTAACTATAGAAGTAGGCGCTCTTTAATCTCGGAAATTTTATCTCGTAAACTTGCTGCCTTTTCGAATTTTAAGTCTTTTGCTGCCTGATACATTTCTTCTTCTAATGAACGCATCTCAGACTCCAGCTCTTTCGGTGTTCGAGCAGCGATTGCCATATCGTACTCCTGACCTGCATCCGCAACTTTATTTTTTGCTTTGCGCTTTCCAGGAATGAAAGAAGCACCTTCCATGATATCACCAACCTTCTTATTCAGGCCTTGGGGCGTAATACCATTTACTTCATTGAAGTTCATCTGCTTTGCTCTACGGCGCTTTGTTTCTGATATCGCCTTCTCCATTGATCGTGTGATTTTATCTCCATATAAGATCGCTCTGCCCTTAACGTTTCTAGCCGCCCGCCCTATCGTCTGAATCAGTGATCTTTCGGAACGAAGAAAACCCTCCTTATCAGCATCGAGAATTGCAACCAGGGCAACTTCCGGCATATCAAGCCCTTCTCTTAACAGATTAATACCTACCAGGACATCAAACTCACCACGACGTAAGTCCTGAATAATTTCAATTCTTTCGACAGTATCTATATCGGAATGCAAGTATCTGACTTGAACGCCATGCTCCATTAAGAAATCTGTGAGATCCTCAGCCATACGCTTTGTTAGCGTTGTAACCAACACTCTTTCGTCTAGCTCGGTTGCCGCATTAATCTCCGACAGCAAATCATCTACTTGAGTTGTAGCAGGCCTCACTTCTATTAGAGGATCAAGCAACCCCGTCGGCCTAACGACCTGCTCAACGGTTTTGTCAGCATGCTCTTCTTCGTAGGTTGATGGTGTCGCGGAAACAAAAATAGACTGGGGAGATATACGCTCCCATTCTTCAAAACGCATAGGCCTATTATCAAGTGCCGACGGAAGCCTAAAACCATACTCCACCAAGGTTTCTTTTCTAGACCTGTCGCCTTTAAACATTGCACCAATCTGAGGAATCGTTACGTGCGACTCATCGATTACCATTAAGGCATTATCCGGCAAATAATCAAACAAGGTAGGCGGCGCTGCGCCGACATCGCGCCCAGACAAGTAGCGCGAGTAGTTTTCAATACCATTACAGTAACCCAGCTCTGTCATCATCTCTGTATCATAGCGAGTTCGTTCTTCTAGCCTTTGCGCTTCGACGAGCTTATTATTGTCCCGTAACTGCGCTAAACGAATTTCTAATTCGGACTTAATTCCATCCACAGCATTCAGAATTGTTTGGCGCGGCGTAACATAATGGGATTTAGGGTAAATCGTAATCCGAGGCACACGACGCGTCACTTCGCCGGTTAAGGGGTCAAAGAAACTTAAGTTCTCGACCTCATCATCAAATAGCTCAATTCGGATTGCCTCTTTTTCAGACTCAGCGGGGAAGACGTCTATCACATCACCACGCACACGATAGGTAGCTCGGTGTAGCTCGATGTCATTTCGCGTATATTGAATCTCGGCCAATCGTTTTAAGATATCGCGTTGACTAGCCGGCTCCCCCCTATCTAGATGTAGCATCATCTTGAGATATGATTCCGGGTCACCCAAACCGTAGATGGCAGAAACCGTGGCAATAATTATTGCGTCTGGCCGCTCCATAAGTGCTTTAGTTGCAGATAGACGCATCTGCTCAATATGTTCATTGACTGAAGCATCTTTTTCAATAAAGGTGTTTGAAGATGGAACATAGGCTTCAGGTTGATAATAGTCATAGTAAGAAACAAAGTACTCGACCGAGTTTTGCGGGAAAAACTCTTTAAATTCGCCGTATAGCTGAGCCGCCAGTGTTTTATTATGCGCCATTATAATAGTAGGTCGCTGAAGCGCTGAGATAACGTTTGCAACCGTATAGGTCTTACCTGACCCCGTTACACCAAGAAGCGTTTGATACATCAAACCGTCTTCTATCCCCTCAACAAGTTGTTTGATTGCTTCAGGCTGATCCCCCGCTGGGGAAAATCGTGACTCTAGTAAAAATTCCTTCGCCATTATGATTCCGGTCGTAATGAAAAAATGATAGACTTCGCAAGTTTGACCACTCCCTTAAAGGAAAATCTATTATCAGTCACGAAGCATGACTGTAGATTGACCTTCTAAACTTGGGTGGCAGCACTAAGACACTTGTATATAAATACAACTGCAGCTATGCGATGCGCTTATCGGGTAGCAAACGATAGCAAATTTTTTGCTTTAGAATAAGCCAGTGCACGTTCTTTATTTACGGTGAGCAATTATTCCTGATTGAGGAAACAGACTTGGAAGCACAATCATCCAACCCAGCTTTATCTGCCCTGGAACTTTCAAACCGGGTACAACTTATAAAACCATCTCCGACCTTGGCTGTTACCAACAAAGCCAATGAACTAAAAGCCGCAGGTAAAGATATTATCGGCTTAGGCGCTGGCGAACCAGACTTCGACACCCCTGAACACATTAAGCAGGCTGCGATTAGTGCAATAAAAAATGGCCAGACGCGCTACACCGCAGTAGACGGCACTCCAGAACTAAAAGGCGCGATCATCGATAAATTCAAGCGCGATAACAAGCTTGAGTATACGCCTAAGCAGATCCTCGTATCGTCTGGCGGAAAGCAAAGCTTTTTCAATCTCTCACTTGCCTTGCTAAACCCAGGCGACGAAGTCGTTATCCCTGCACCGTACTGGGTATCCTACCCCGACATGGTCAAGATAGCGGAAGGCAAACCAGTTATTGTTGAAACGAGCCTTGATAACCGTTTTAAAATGACTGCCGAGCAACTGTCAGCAGCAATTACCGATAAAACCAAAATCGTAGTTTTAAACTCTCCCTCGAACCCAACCGGGATTGCTTATACACGTGAAGAACTGGTTGCCATTGGCGAGGCACTAAAACAACACCCTGAGATTTTAGTCGTTACCGATGATATGTACGAACATATTCTATGGACAGAACAACCTTTCGTTAACATATTGAACGCCTGCCCAGAGCTATATGACCGCACCTTTGTTTTGAATGGTGTCTCTAAAGCATATTCCATGACAGGCTGGCGCATTGGCTACGCAGCAGGACCAGAAAAAGCAATCGCTGCGATGAAAAAGATTCAGTCGCAAAGCACATCGAACCCCTGCTCCATTTCTCAAGCCGCGGCGTTGGAAGCACTAAATGGCAGCCAGGAATGCATCACAACAATGGTTACCGAGTTTAAAAAGCGCCACGACTATCTTGTCGCAGCGCTTAATGAACTTCCCGGCGTGGAATGTATTTCTGGCGATGGAACATTTTATGTCTTTCCAAACTTCCAGGGTGCTATCGACAATCTAGCGAATATATCTAACGATGTTGAAATGGCCGAGATGCTGCTAAGTGAAGCAGGTGTGGCACTTGTACCTGGGTCTGCTTTTGGGTCTCCTGGATGCATGCGCCTAAGCTTTGCAACCAGCATGGAAATATTAGAGTCAGCAATTTCACGTCTCAAAAAAGTACTTTAAGGTCTTGACCTGGGCCGCTTTGCTCTTTAGTATACGCGGCCTTGATTAACGAAGTCTTCGTTAGTCTTCTGTTCCCCGATAACTCAGTTGGTAGAGTAGCGGACTGTTAATCCGTTTGTCGCTGGTTCGAGCCCAGCTCGGGGAGCCAACTTCTTATTCCCACTTTCCTAACTTTATCAAAGCTGCGCTTTGAATTAATTCTTTGTAGATCCACTCCAATCTATAGACCAGGCCTAAGACCTGCAGGATACAACCAGACCGTTTTTTTCACCCCCAAATAAGCCACATCGATTTGCCAACTATAAATATCGCAAACACAAACAAAAAAGCCCCTTACTTTCGTAAGAGGCCTGCCTTTAATCTCAACTATTAAAACTAGTTAAAGCTAATAGCTTTCTGGTAGAAACTTGCCGGGATACGTATATTTGTAGTAAATGATCTGAAGTCTGCATTCTCATCACCATCATCCAGAATAACCTCAATACTTCCACCTTCGCGCTCCAGGAAGCCCTTAACAGCATCCATACCAACACCACGCCCTGAAACGTCCGTAACCTCATCCGCAGTAGAGAAGCCCGAGGAGAAGATCAAATTAGCGATTTCACTCGCTGAAGGCTTCGGATCGGATTCTGCATAAATACCCTTCTCGATCGCCATTTTATAGATACGGCTAATTGCAATACCGCGCCCGTCATCGCGAACCGCAAGGTTTGCCAAATCGTCTATATAGCTAACGTCCAGACTAATAGTACCACTTTCAGATTTTCCTTTTTCAAGGCGCTCATCAATCCCCTCAATACCGTGATCCATAGCGTTTCTGAAAACATGCATGAATATGTTATTAAGCGTGCTATGCGCTTCGCTCTTAACAAAGATTCCTGCATTATCAATTTCGATATTTGGTTTACCCTTGCCAAGCTGCTCTGCGAGCGAGTTAGCTGATTCGATAACATCTGAAATCACACCATCTAAGGGCTTAGCTTCCATTGACATCAGCATGCTGTATGCCTCAGAAACAACACCTTTAACATTGTCATCAAGCGTTTGCTGGGTAAGTGACTTGATATTTTCCAACCAAGAGCTGACGCGTGCCGGGTCTAAGGAAATACCACTCTCAGCCTCTCCATCACGACCAAGTTTCTCACGGAACACATATGCATACTTCGCGATGATATCTTCCGCACCACTTAACTCTTCGAGCAATTGCTTCTGATCCCAAAGTACATCTTCATTCTTACGAAGATCGTCATAAGTACTTTCAACTTCATGAACAATGTCGGTAACCTGACTCAAACCATAGGTACGAGCATTCCCTTTCACTGTGTGCATTGAGCGGAACAGGTTAGCAATAATGTCCAGGTCTTTCTCATCATTTGCTTCGATAAGCTGTCGACATTCAGCCAAGAAGTCTTCAGAAGTACCAATAAAGTCGGCAAACTTACTTGCATCAACAGCAAGGATTTCACCAATAATTGCCAACTCACGCTTCTGCTCTTCAGCCTCTGCTTCTAGAGCTTTAAGCTCGGTAACATCTCTGACTGTCACCATTAACTTATCAACTTCACCTTCTTCACTGATAATTGGATCCCAATCCAGCTCAAGAATCTTTTCACGATCATCATCCATGCGGATGTTCATTTCAGTCATTAAGCAATGAGAGTTGAAGTCGTACATCATCTCGTCTTCACCGACAATAGCATCGACACCAGTAATATTCTGATCAACTGCATCAGAACCCGCCGTTGTGTTGCTAAACAACAAGTCCGCAAAGTTACGATCTGCGATACGGTCAGTTTCAAAGATCTGCTCAAGGAATGCTGCATACTCTGGATGAATAAAACCACCCTCGGTAATAGTAAACAAACCTTGGTGCATATTCGCCATCATGTTTGCAATATCGTTGTTCTTCTGACGAAGCTCTGCAGTACGCTCTTCCACTTTCGCTTCCAAGTTTCTGTTTTGCTCTTCGATAACTTCACGCATTCGAATACTTTTGATTGTCGTCACCAAGGATCGCGCTACAGAAGAAACGAACTCATAATCACTATCAGCAAAACTCACATTCTTCACATCACCGGAAAGGTTAATCACACCAACGAGAATCTCTTTGTCGACAAGCGGTACACATAGTAAGGCACGCTCTTGCCCGCCAGCAGACGAGACAAAGTTCTTATCTTTTTCGGTATTTGGAACAAAAATAGTCTTTTTGGTTTCAGCTGCTTTGCCTAGAACACCTTGTCCCATATCAAACTTAACAGCTCCACTACCAGCTTCAATCGCTTTAGGTGGGAAATGTGCTTTCACCTCTAACTGCTGATTTTCATTTGTAAGAAAAACCGAACCCTGCGAAACGCCAATCTTTTCATGCATACTTTGAAGCACTTCTTCAAGAGCAATAT
>NZ_LWGG01000729.1:0-10475 GCF_001635365.1 Oleiphilus sp. HI0128
ATGACCAAGATCGGATCATTTCTGGAGACGACAAGCCAATACGAATTGAGTCGAATTCCTGAGTTTGATTTTGGTTTTTTAATAGGTTTAATAAATCTTTCATCGGTTTTGCTCCAATTGGAGTTATCTATCCGCGAACGCTTCATCTAGAAGCGCTCGCCTCCGCGTAATTGTTGCTCAGGACTCCGGTGTATGTGTGGTTGCAGATCGAGGTGGTGTAATCGAACGTGTCGATGCAGGCCGAATTGTTGTTCGTGTTAACGATGATGAGACTGCACAAGGCGACGCAGGTGTAGATATCTACAACCTAACGAAATATGTTCGTTCAAACCAAAATACTTGTATAAATCAACAGCCTTTGGTTAAGCAGGGTGAGCAAATTTCTCGTGGTGACGTACTTGCTGATGGTCCTTCGGTTGATATGGGTGAGCTGGCTTTGGGTCAGAACATGCGTATCGCCTTTATGCCTTGGAACGGTTACAACTTTGAGGATTCGATCCTTGTATCTGAGCGTGTAGTTCAAGAAGACCGTTTCACAACTATCCATATTCAGGAATTGACTTGTGTTGCGCGTGATACCAAGTTAGGTAGCGAAGATATTACTGCCGATATTCCGAATGTTGGTGAGAACGCACTTTCCAAGCTGGATGAGTCGGGTATCGTTTATATCGGTGCTGAGGTGGGTGCTGGTGATATTCTTGTTGGTAAGGTAACACCTAAGGGCGAAACCCAGTTAACGCCTGAAGAAAAGCTACTTAGAGCAATCTTCGGTGAAAAAGCATCTGATGTTAAGGATACTTCACTGCGAGTTTCTACAGGAACGCGTGGTACGGTAATCGACGTTCAGGTCTTTACTCGTGACGGTGTTGAGAAAGATCAGCGTTCGAAAGATATTGAAAACGATCAGCTTGATAAGTTCCGTAAAGATTTGAAAGATGAGTATCGCATTGTTCAGGGCGCAACTTATGAGCGTCTTACAAAAGCTTTGCTTGGTCAGTCTGTAATTTCTGCGCCAGGTTTGAAGAAGGGCGATACCCTTAGTGAAGATTACCTTAAAGGCTTAGAGCCTAGCGATTGGTTCACAATTCGTATGTCTGAAGACTCTCTAAATGAGATGTTGGAGAAGGCAGAGGCGCAATTGGAAGATCGTCGTAAAGATCAGGAAGAGCGCTTCGAAGTTAAGAAGGGTAAGCTTCAGACTGGTGATGATCTCGCACCGGGTGTACTGAAAATAGTTAAGGTTTACGTTGCGATCAAACGTCGTATTCAGCCTGGTGATAAGATGGCTGGACGACACGGGAACAAGGGTGTTATCTCGGTTATTATGCCAGTTGAAGATATGCCATATGATGAGCATGGTAACCCAGTAGATATTGTACTTAACCCGCTAGGTGTTCCGTCTCGAATGAACGTCGGTCAGGTACTGGAAACACACTTGGGTTGTGCTGCAAAAGGTCTTGGTAAGAAAATTGACCTTATGATTAAACAGCAGAAAGAAGTGCAAGAACTACGTGGCCTACTGGATCAAATCTATAACGGTGTTGCTGATAAGAAAGAAGCGTTGGATACCTTTAGTGATGAAGAGATTCTAGAGCTGGCACATAACCTTCGCGGTGGTGTTCCAATGGCGACTCCTGCTTTTGATGGTGCGAAAGAGTCTCAGATTAAAGAGCTTCTTCGTCTAGCCGGTCTTGATGATAGTGGTCAGGTTCAATTATATGATGGTCGTACTGGGGACTCTTTTGATCGTCCAGTTACCGTTGGCTATATGTATATCCTTAAGTTGAACCACTTGATTGATGACAAGATGCACGCTCGTTCTACGGGTTCATACAGCCTTGTTACTCAGCAGCCATTGGGCGGTAAAGCTCAGTTTGGTGGTCAGCGCTTCGGTGAGATGGAAGTATGGGCGCTAGAAGCTTACGGTGCTGCTTATACGCTACAGGAAATGCTTACGGTTAAATCTGATGATGTTAACGGCCGTACCAAGATGTATAAGAACATCGTTGATGGTGATCACCGTATGGAGCCTGGCATGCCAGAATCATTCAACGTACTTGTTAAAGAAATTCGCTCGCTTGGTATTGATATCGAGCTGGAATCAGAGTAGTTCGCAAGTCAATACAAACAATTACGCGGAGGCGAGCGCTTCTAGATGAAGCGTTCGCGGATAGATAACTCCAATTGGAGCAAAACCGATGAAAGATTTATTAAACCTATTAAAAAACCAAAATCAAACTCAGGAATTCGACTCAATTCGTATTGGCTTGTCGTCTCCAGAAATGATCCGATCTTGGTCATACGGTGAAGTTAAGAAGCCAGAAACGATTAACTATCGTACATTCAAGCCAGAGCGTGATGGCTTATTTTGTGCCAAAATTTTCGGTCCTATCAAGGACTATGAGTGCTTGTGTGGTAAGTACAAGCGCCTTAAGCATCGTGGTGTAATTTGTGAGAAGTGTGGTGTAGAAGTTGCGCTTGCTAACGTAAGACGTGACCGTATGGCTCATATCGAACTAGCTAGCCCAGTTGCTCACATCTGGTTTTTGAAGTCTTTGCCGTCACGTATTGGTATGCTTTTAGATATGACTTTGCGTGATATCGAGCGAGTATTGTATTTCGAATCATACATGGTTATTGATCCGGGTATGAGTACGCTTGAGCACGGTCAGCTACTTAGTGACGAACAATATTACGAGGCACTTGAAGAGTTCGGTGATGAGTTCGACGCTAAGATGGGTGCAGAAGCGATTCAAAGCTTACTGCAGAACATCAATCTAGAAGAAGAGATTGAGCGTTTAAGAGAAGAGATTCCAGCGACTAACTCAGAAACAAAAATTAAGAAGCTATCTAAGCGTCTTAAATTATTAGAGTCTTTCCACAGCTCAGGCAATAACCCTGAGTGGATGGTCTTGAAGGTGTTGCCTGTACTTCCACCAGATCTTCGTCCTTTGGTTCCCCTGGATGGCGGTCGTTTTGCGACGTCTGATCTGAACGACCTTTATCGTCGAGTGATCAATCGTAACAATCGTTTGAAGCGACTACTAGAGCTGAGCGCACCAGATATCATTGTTCGTAACGAAAAACGTATGTTGCAAGAATCTGTGGACGCATTGCTAGATAACGGCCGTCGTGGTCGTGCTATCACTGGTTCAAACAAGCGTCCTCTTAAGTCTTTGGCTGACATGATCAAAGGTAAGCAGGGTCGTTTCCGCCAGAACCTTCTTGGTAAGCGTGTTGATTACTCTGGTCGTTCGGTGATCGTTGTTGGTCCTAGCCTTCGTTTGCATCAGTGTGGTTTGCCTAAGAAAATGGCACTTGAGCTATTTAAACCATTTATCTTCTCTAAGCTTGAGCATCGTGGTTTAGCTACGACCATCAAAGCGGCGAAGAAGATGGTTGAGCGTGAAACACCTGAAGTATGGGACATTCTTGCTGAAGTAATTCGTGAGCACCCGGTAATGTTGAACCGTGCACCGACACTTCACCGTTTGGGTATTCAGGCATTTGAGCCGGTATTGATCGAAGGTAAAGCGATCCAGTTACACCCACTAGTTTGTGCGGCATATAACGCTGACTTTGATGGTGACCAAATGGCGGTACACGTTCCTCTGACGCTAGAAGCTCAGTTGGAAGCGCGTGCCTTAATGATGTCTACTAACAATATTCTTGCGCCTGCGAATGGTGAGCCAATTATAGTTCCTTCCCAAGATGTTGTACTAGGTTTGTACTATATGACACGTGAGCGTATAAACGCTCAAGGTGAAGGTATGGTTTTCTCTGATATTAAAGAGGTTCAGAGAGCATACGGTGCGAAAAAAGTTCACTTGCAGGCGAAAGTAAAAGTTCGTCTTACAGAGGTTACCAAAGATGAAGACGGTAACAATGTAAGCAAGTCGTTGATTGCAGATACGACAGTTGGTCGAGCAATGTTGTTCGATATTCTTCCTGATGGCTTACCATTTGATTTAGTTAACCGCCCGATGGTTAAAAAGGCGATCTCTAAGTTGATCAATACTGCATATCGCGTATGTGGTTTGAAAGATACGGTAATCTTCGCAGACCAGCTTATGTATTTAGGCTTTTCTCAAGCGACGTTTTCTGGCTCATCTATCGGTGTTAACGACTTCGTTATACCTGATGAGAAATATACGATTATCGATGCGTCTTCTGCTGAAGTAAAAGAGATCGAGACTCAGTTTGCCTCAGGTCTTCTGACGCACGGTGAGAAATACAACAAGGTTATCGATATCTGGGCGAGAGCTAACGATAAAGTCGCTAAAGCGATGATGGATAATCTCGGTAAAGATACCGTCGTTGATCGTGAAGGTAAGACGGTTGAGCAAGACTCATTTAACTCAGTCTTTATGATGGCTGACTCAGGCGCAAGGGGCTCGGCTGCACAGATTCGTCAGCTAGCTGGTATGCGTGGTTTGATGGCTAAGCCGGATGGTTCGATCATCGAAACGCCAATCACAGCAAACTTCCGTGAAGGTTTGAACGTACTTCAGTACTTCATCTCTACTCACGGTGCTCGTAAAGGTTTGGCGGATACGGCATTGAAGACTGCAAACTCCGGTTACCTAACTCGTCGTTTGGTTGACGTTGCCCAGGATCTTGTTGTGACCAATGATGATTGTGGCACCAAAGAAGGTCTGTTAATGACGCCAATGATTGAAGGTGGTGATGTTGTTGTACCACTAGGTGATCGTGTATTGGGTCGTGTTGCAGCAAAAGATATCTTTGCACCGGGTGATTTAGAAAATGTTGTTCTGCCTGTTGGCACCTTCTTGGATGAAAAGAAGGTATCCGAACTAGAAAAGGCAGGTGTTGATGAAGTATGGGTTCGCTCAGCGATTACCTGTGATACTCGACACGGTGTTTGTGCCCAGTGCTACGGTCGTGACTTGGCTCGTGGTCATGTTGTTAATAAGGGTGAGGCTGTTGGTGTTATCGCTGCGCAGTCAATCGGTGAGCCGGGTACACAGTTAACGATGCGTACTTTCCACATCGGTGGTGCGGCGTCTAGATCATCTGCAGTAGATAATATTCAGGTTAAGCATGGTGGTAAGATCCGCCTGCATAATATGAAGTCGATTGAGCGTAAAGACGGCTGCCTAGTTGTAACCTCTCGCTCTTCTGCGCTAGCAGTAGCTGATGAGCATGGTCGCGAGCGTGAGTGGTATAAGCTTCCTTACGGTGCTGTGATCTCGGCTAAAGACGGTGACAAGATCGAAGCGGGTGGTGTGGTTGCTAAGTGGGATCCACATACGCACCCAATCATTACCGAAAATGGTGGTAAGGCTCAGTTCGTTGGAATGGAAGAGGGTATTACTGTAACGACTCAAACTGATGAGTTAACAGGTCTATCCAATATCCAGATTATCGATCCGAAAGATCGTCCATCTTCAGGTAAAGATATTCGTCCAATGGTTCAGCTTGTGGATGAAGATGGTAACCCTGTCTTGTTACCAGGTACAGATAATCCGATTCAGGTATTCTTGCCAGCTAACGCTTTGTTAAATATGCGTGATGGCGACATGGTTGAAGTAGGCGACGTCTTGGCTCGTATTCCTCAAGAGTCATCTAAGACTCGTGATATCACAGGTGGTCTACCGCGAGTAGCTGACTTGTTCGAGGCGCGTAAGCCTAAAGAGCCTTCTATCTTGGCTGAAATTTCTGGTGTTGTTAGTTTCGGTAAAGAGACTAAGGGCAAGAAGCGATTAGTGATTACGCCTAAAGATGGTGCTGAGCCGTATGAAGCATTGATTCACAAGTATCGCCAGTTGAACGTATTCGAAGGCGAAACAGTAGAAAAGGGTGAGGTTATCTCGGATGGACCTTCTAACCCGCACGATATTTTGCGCCTACTGGGTGTTGTGGAGCTATCTAAATACATCACTAACGAAGTGCAGGACGTTTACCGTTTGCAGGGTGTTGTAATTAACGATAAGCATATCGAAGTTATCGTGCGCCAGATGTTGCGTAAAGTTGAGATTACGCAGTCTGGTGATACTGACTTGATCAAGGGTGACCAGGTTGAGTATGTGAAGTTCTTGGAAGCTAATGAAGAGGCTGATTCGAACGACAAGATGCCTGCGCAGTGTGAGCGTCAGTTGTTGGGTATTACCAAAGCTTCGCTTGCAACTGAGTCGTTTATCTCTGCTGCATCGTTCCAGGAAACAACGCGCGTACTGACTGAAGGTGCGGTGACAGGTAAGCGTGACTACTTACGTGGCTTGAAAGAGAACGTGGTAGTGGGCCGTTTGATCCCGGCAGGTACAGGTTTGGCTTACCACTCAGAGCGTAAGCGTAAGAAAGATCAGAAGTTGGCACCTATCGCTGAAGAGGGCTTGGGTGTAAGTGCACAGGATGTTGTTGCAGCATTGAGTGCCGAGCTTAATAAGCAGTAATTGCTTGTTAAGTAAGTGGATGCAGGTGCGGTGAACAAAAAATCACCGCATTGCTTGACAGTTGAGGGGGGCGTCATTAGACTTGCGCCCCTCAACTTTATTGTGCCAGCAATTTCGGCATAGTAGTTTGACGTTTTGTAATGAAACGGTTTTTAAAAATATAGATATTGGAGTTTGCTTACATGGCAACGATTAATCAGTTGGTACGTAAGCCTCGTAAACGTGTAGTCGCGAAAAGTGACGTACCCGCGTTGCAGGCTTGTCCTCAACGTCGAGGCGTTTGTACTCGTGTATACACTACGACACCTAAGAAGCCAAACTCGGCTTTGCGTAAGGTTTGTCGTGTTCGTCTAACGAACGGTTACGAGGTTACATCGTATATCGGTGGTGAAGGCCATAACCTACAAGAGCACAGCGTTGTTCTTATTCGTGGTGGTCGTGTTAAAGATTTGCCTGGTGTTCGTTATCACACAGTTCGTGGTAGCTTGGATACTTCAGGTGTTGCAGATAGACGTCAGGGTCGTTCTAAATACGGTGCTAAGCGTCCTAAGGGATAGTCTTAGGTCTGTCTGAAAGCGTTAATTGTCATAAATATTTCAATTAACAATGAGATAATTGATTGAAGGATAAGAGTAAGGTCGGACTGGCGAAATATTTCGTTTTATGTCTGAGCGAACCTGAAGACCTTTGATGTTAAAAGAGGGCTTGTCATGCCAAGAAGAAGAGTCGTAGCAAAACGCGAGATACTTCCAGATCCTAAATTTGGAAATCAAACGCTTGCAAAGTTTATGAACCACGTAATGGTTCATGGTAAAAAATCCGTAGCAGAGAAAATTGTATACGGTGCATTAGATGCTGTTAAAGCAAAGGGTCATGAAGATCCTTTAGAGCTGTTTGATAAAGCGCTAGAGTCTATCCAGCCAATGGTAGAGGTTAAGTCTCGCCGTGTTGGTGGTGCTACTTATCAGGTTCCAGTTGAAGTTCGTCCGGCTCGTCAGGTAGCGCTAGCAATGCGTTGGTTGGTGGACTACTCTCGTAAGCGTGGCGAAAAGTCTATGGCTTTGCGTCTAGCGGGTGAGATTATCGATGCAGCCGAAGGTAAGGGTGCAGCGGTTAAGAAACGTGAAGATGTTCACAAGATGGCCGAAGCAAACAAGGCTTTCTCTCACTACCGTTTCTAAGGTATACGAGTGTTATATGGCCTGCATTTTATGCGGGCCTTTTTGGGTTTAAGAGGATAAAAAATTGGCACGTAAGACTCCAATTTCCAGGTATAGAAATATTGGTATTTGTGCGCACGTTGATGCTGGTAAAACAACGACAACGGAGCGAGTTCTTTTCTATACAGGCTTGTCGCATAAAATAGGTGAAGTGCACGATGGTGCGGCGACAATGGATTGGATGGAGCAGGAGCAAGAGCGAGGTATCACGATAACCTCTGCTGCGACCACGTGTTTCTGGTCGGGAATGCAGCAACAGTTTGATCAGCATCGCGTGAATATTATCGATACGCCTGGGCACGTTGACTTTACAATTGAAGTAGAGCGCTCGCTCCGCGTGCTTGATGGTGCGGTTGTGGTTTTGTGTGGTTCGTCAGGTGTGCAGCCGCAAACTGAAACGGTCTGGCGGCAGGCTAATAAATATGAAGTGCCGCGCATGGTCTTTGTTAATAAGATGGACCGAACAGGTGCTGACTTCCGAATGGTAGTCGAACAGTTAAAAGATCGTCTAGGTGCTACGCCAGTGCCTCTGCAAATGACAATTGGTGCAGAGGACGAGTTTAAAGGTGTGGTTGACCTGATTAAGATGAAAGCTATTTTATGGAACGAAGCTGATCAGGGTATGACCTTTGATTACGCAGAGATTCCTGAAGATCTGCTGGATGAGTGTGAGGAGATGAGAGAGTTTCTTGTTGAGTCCGCTGCAGAGGCGGATGATGACTTGATGGAGCTTTATTTAGAAGGTGAGCAGCTTTCTGAGCAGCAAATAAAGCAGGCGATTCGCAAGCGTACGTTGGCGAATGAGATTGTGCCGGTTATTGGCGGTTCTGCTTTTAAGAATAAAGGTGTTCAGGCGATGCTTGATGCTGTTGTTGAGTACCTGCCGTCTCCTGAAGAGGTTAAAGCGATCGAGGGTGTGCTTGATGATGACGAGACTGTTGAGTCTCGAGAGGCTGATGATTCTGCTCCATTTTCTGCTCTTGCGTTTAAGATTGCGACGGACCCCTTTGTTGGTACTCTGACTTTCTTTAGGGTCTACTCTGGATCGCTAAAAACCGGCGATACCGTGTATAACCCAGTTAAGGGTAGGAAGGAGCGCATTGGTCGAATGGTGCAGATGCATGCAAATGACCGAGAAGAAATAAAAGAAGTATTGGCTGGAGATATTGCAGCTGCGGTCGGCCTTAAGGATGTTACTACTGGCGAAACGCTATGTAATATTGAGAACAAGATTACGCTTGAGCGTATGGAGTTTCCAGAGCCTGTAATTTCGGTTGCAGTGGAGCCTCGTACGCAGGCAGACCAGGAAAAGATGGGTGTTGCCCTAGGTAAGCTTGCGCAGGAAGATCCTTCGTTTAGAGTAAAAACCGATGAAGAGACGGGCCAGACGATTATCTCCGGAATGGGCGAATTGCACCTGGATATCATCGTTGATCGCATGAAGCGTGAGTTCAGTGTTGAGGCAAATATTGGTAAGCCGCAGGTGGCTTACCGTGAAGCGATTAAAAATATTAGTGATATTGAAGGTAAATTTGTTCGTCAGTCAGGTGGGCGTGGTCAGTATGGGCATGTTTGGCTTAAGTTTGAGCCCTTAGCGGATGGCGAAGAAGGTTTAGAGTTTGTAAATGAGATTGTTGGTGGTGCTGTGCCGCGTGAGTTTATCCCGGCAGTTGAAAAGGGTATCGCAGAGCAGATGCAAAACGGTATTCTGGCTGGTTATCCGTTGCTAGGTTTGAAGGCGACGCTCTATGACGGCTCTTTTCATGATGTCGACTCTAATGAAATGGCATTTAAAATTGCTGCTAGTATGGCGACTAAAAAGTTGGCATCAGAAGGTGGTGCGGTATTGCTTGAGCCGGTTATGAAGGTTGAAGTGGTAACGCCAGAAGAGAATATGGGAGATGTGGTTGGTGACTTAAATCGTCGCCGAGGTCTCATACAGGGTATGGAAGAGAGCGCCGCTGGTAAGGTGGTTAATGCTGAAGTTCCCTTATCTGAAATGTTCGGATACGCAACAGATTTGCGATCCGCAACACAGGGTCGCGCAACCTACGCGATGGAGTTTTTGACTTATTCAGAAGCGCCAAAAGCGGTTGCAGAAGTGATTATTAATAAATCGTAGTCTTAATTAAACTAAAGTCGGTAGCATAGAAAAAGGGGTGTAACCGTGGCTAAAGAAAAATTTGAACGTAATAAACCGCACGTTAACGTAGGTACTATTGGTCACGTTGACCATGGTAAAACAACTTTGACAGCAGCGCTAACGCGTGTATGTGCAGAAGTATTCGGTGGTGAGAAGGTTGATTTCGCAAACATCGATAATGCACCAGAGGAAAGAGAGCGTGGTATCACTATCGCGACGTCTCACGTTGAGTATGATTCAACTGATCGTCACTACGCTCACGTTGACTGCCCAGGGCACGCCGATTATGTTAAAAACATGATCACAGGTGCTGCTCAGATGGATGGTGCTATCTTGGTTTGTGGTGCGACTGATGGTCCTATGCCTCAGACTCGTGAGCACATCCTTTTGTCTCGTCAGGTAGGTGTACCTTACATTGTAGTATTCTTGAACAAGGCTGACTTGTTGGCTGAAGACTGTGGTGGTGCAGGTTCAGAAGAATACAACGAGATGCTTGAATTGGTTGAAATGGAAATTCGTGAGTTGCTAGACACTTATGAGTTCCCAGGTGATGATACGCCAATTATCGCAGGTTCTGCTTTGATGGCATTGAACGGCGAAGATGATAACGAGCTAGGTACAACTGCTGTTAAGAAGTTGGTTGAGTCGCTAGATTCTTATATTCCAGAGCCAGAGCGTGCTGTAGATCAGCCATTCCTA
>NZ_LWGG01000730.1:0-11106 GCF_001635365.1 Oleiphilus sp. HI0128
TGTGCAACAATGAGCGAAGCGAATGCACAAAGCCGCGGAGCGGAGGTTTTCCGACTGGTGCAACTTGTTAGATGCATACTGGACTAATGTGCACTGGTTTTTGAAAGCAAGTTGAGAACAACAACGCCACCAACGATTAAACCCATGCCAACATACCCCCAAAGGTCAAGTTTTTGCCCGTGCATGAACCATGCGACTAGAGTTACTAAAACTATGCCAAGCCCTGACCAAACTGCATATGCAATACCAACAGGGATTGATTTCAGAGTAAGTGAAAGTAAATAGAAAGCAGCGCCATAGCCAATAATAACAAGCAGCGATGGGGCGATTTTAGTAAAACCTTCACTAGACTTAAGACTGGATGTTGCAATTACTTCACAAATAATAGCAGCGGATAAGAATAACCAGTTTTTCACAGTTTTCTCCAATGTATATATTTTTCGAAAGATTAAACTAACCCTTTAAAAATGAACAGTCTTGTTCTTTTGGAGAGGCTGTGAGCACATGGGGCATCTAACGCCCAGCTAAACGGAGGAGTAACAATGGCGGCATTTTTGGAACAAAAATGATGCGATTGTTACGGAGTCCGTTTGAGCTGTTGGTTATGTGCATTTTTTCTTTGTTACTTTGATGTCAGTATAAGTATTCATGCAGCTAATACGCTGTTCAGTTTCACTTAGCTCTATTGAAGGCGGAATATCAAAGTGCAATCGTAAAGCTTCGAAGTTGATATCCTTGACCAAGTGACAAAAGTATCCCGTTCTGTTTACACCCCAAATATATTCGTTGGCAGACTTATTTCCTGAGCTAAGCAAAAACTCTACAACGAGGTTAAGATGGCTATAATCAGGTTCTCCTTTCTTAGGATACTCCAATATTTTTACTTTGCTCATTGCAAGAATTCCATTCATTAATACACATAACGCCTTTAGCTGCGGCGAGCGATAGCGAGTCCAGCCCCGGGGCTTTTTCCGGGGCGAGGCAGGCTAAACTTGTTAGAGTTGATTGAATACTTTTGCTGCATTGTTCTTAATTGATTCCTGGCAAAGCTCAGACTCTACGCATTGTTTAAGTTGAATTTGAAGAGACACGGACAAACTGCTTAAAGTTTCCCTAGCCTGAATAACATTGCCATGATCAATATCTTTGATTGCTTCGCTAACCAGCGAGCGATCTATTAAAGCTTGACCAGCAGTGCTAGACAACCACCTTGCCGTAGTATCTTTATTAGCAACTGAGTAACCGTAACCACCACCAATTAAAAAGGCTACGACTACTAGAATAACAATGGAGATTGCCTTTAATTTCTTTTTCATATTTTTACTCTAACGCTTTTAGCTGCGGCCGAGCGCAGCGAGGTCCAGCCCAAGGTTCCCTTGGGCGATGCAGGCTAAACTGGTTATGATTAACTTCCCCATTTATGTGCCCCAGATATAAACCAGCCTTTATCATTTTTGTCGAAATAGTAGGTAAAGCCTTCTTGGTTTTCTCTGCTTTCGAGCTTACCAGCCATTACATCTAAGCACTTGGGTGACCAGAAACTCATATATACGATAGTTTGGCCCTCTAATAAGGAAATGATTTTCGGCATTTCTTGGGACAAAAATTCTGGAGTAACACCTAATACTGGAAAGTGAGCTTTGGGCTTTCGGAATTCCTCACAGGCTTGAGAGGCCCCTGATAAAAGTAGTAGGAATACAATAAGCACACCTTTATACATTTTTACTTCCTTGATCATAACGCCTTTAGCTGCGGCGAGCGATAGCGAGTCCAGCCCAAGGCGTCCTTGGGCGATGCAGGCTAAACTTGTTAAGTTTGATCATGATGAGCAAAACTCGAAATATTTTTGCTTTAAGACGGTATTGATAATCTCATCGCGAGCCGATCCATGCAGTCTGATAGCTTCAGCAAGGACCGATAAATAAGGGTACAAAACTGCATAAGTGTTTAAAACTAACGGATCAAGAGTAACTTCTAGATATTCGCTAGTTAGTGTTTTCCAGCAAACTTTGATCGATTCTAACTCGAGATACAAAGTATGGACATAATCTGGAGAATCTTCATTTTGCGCGATTTCTTGGATTAATTTAGCAGCGCGACTAGCCAAGTGTATGCGGCGTTTATCATTTTCATATAGATCAATTATTTGTTTATCAATGTCATCACGTATACCATTTCTATCGACATCAGGTAAAAAATCAAGAGGCGCAAAGCCCGACATTTCGGCTTTAGCTGCGCTGCATACGATCAGTGCGGTAAATAATATTAAAATCCTTATCACTAAAGTAACCTTCCTTTATGAGACTTAACGCCGCGTTAACCGCGCGAGCCGAAGGCGAGTCCGGTTGAACGCTTGGTTAGAATTTCTTTATTTAGTACGTTTTAACTTCAAAATACTTTATTTTCTTGTTTTCAATAACTGGATCGATCACGTATATATTCCCAGCTTCCAGCCGCGCGATGATATTATTATCTTCTACTCTAGTTCGCTCCATTTCTGCGTATGCTTCAGAGCTTGCTACAATGGCACCAGTATCAACGCTTGCCCCCATGGCTCCGCCAGCAACACCTCCTGCAATAGCTCCTGCGATATATGCACCTTCATTGTACTTGTGACTGGTTACCTCAATTTCATACTCTCCGGGTTTGACATATAACCATCGTTTAGACTTTCCAGAAAGTTTTTCGCCATTAATTGACTTAAGTAACACTGTATAAATTGTTCCAGCCCTTTGTCCTTCACTGTATGTATACAAGATTGCTGACTCGCTTTTAGGGGTATTCTTTGAGACGTTGAAATAGCTAGAGGCACACGAACTAAGCAAGCTAGCGAGTATTGTTATTGAAAGTAGCTTGATCATCTTAATTTAACTCCAAATAATCCTGAGAAACATTATCCACTATAGAGGCAATATCGTCTCCAACATCGTCCGAACTCATAAATGGAATCATAGAAAACCCAGCCATTTGATACATATGACTTGAATACAAATGGCTAGACACAATTTGACCATTTTCAAATCGGTTAATTTTTACGAGCACATCGAAATCGGTGCTAATCATAGGTAGAACAAAAACTGACAAGCCACACCAAACTGCAGATAAATACGAAAGGGGATCAAAGTCACGACTTTCATCACCTGCGGTATTATCAACAATAGAAACAATTTCAAGATAACTCTGAGGAAGCTCATCTTTCTCAGAGAGAAATTTTGCTTTTATACCTTTTTTAGAAAAGCTTTCTTGGAGTGCATCTGCAACTAGCGTGTTAACCGTTGAATAGTCAGACCAATTGGCATAACTATTAATCTTAAGAAATACAGAATCACCAGTGTTAAATGTAGTTTGATCACCTTGAACATATTCTTCTTGGAAAGAACTTGAGGAAAAATGAGCGCAAGCTGGTAAAAGAGCAGAACAAACAGCAATGAAAATTAATATTCGTATTTTTTTAATCACTAATACTTCCTTTTGTGGATGATGCCTAAAAATTCTAACGCTTTTATAAACGGCGCGCGTGTCTTCGCGCGTCCAGTGCAGCCCACGTTCCTTTGTGGGCGGAACGAGGTTTGATAAACTTGTTACATGCTAAACTTCTTGGCAAAAGCTACCATTAACATACCACACAATATCACCCAAATAGCCAATGACTGTAATCCAATTTTACCAATTAGCTTGAATGCATTTGGTTTAGATCTGAAATACAATCTTGGATTACTATCATGAACCCACACCGTAAAAGGTGAACCTACACGATAATCTGTTTTGTCGTACATTGGGTCAATATGTATTTGCTCGATAGCAAGGCTATGGCGAGTCTTAATTTTGATATTGATCGATATAACAACATCAACGTCTTTTTCAACTTGAACGATCTCAGCCTCGACTGCCTGTGCTTTAATAACCTGCCAGTTATTTTTGACACGCCAAACCGCAATAGCTAAAGCTATAAATACAACAATTGAATTGTAATATAGTAGAAATTCAGTATCAGTCATTTTGGCATGTAACATTTGAATCTACGACATAAGGTCGTATATCCATTTGTCGTATATCCTTTTTTAAAAAAATTCTATATCACACGAATCCTACATCATTTCTGGAGTCCGATGAAGTCCAAAGTTTTTGCAATTTACAAAGTGCGACTCGTGTCGCCTATCCTTTTATTACAAGCCTTCATAATTATTTGTTTTTAAATAGCTTTTACCGTATTTTAACGGTAGCTATAGATATACGACAGGAGGTCGCTTTTCATAGCTATTTTGACTCACTCTTAAACTAAAGGATTAGTTTTATGGATGATATACCACTACCTCTCCCTAAAAAGCCCGTGCGCTTTATTGATCAGTTTCGAGCATTTATTCGTAGTAAACAAATGGCCTATAAGACCGAGAAAACCTATTGCCATTGGGTAATACGTTTTATTCGTTTTCACAACAAAAGGCACCCCAAGGAAATGGGGGCTGTCGAGGTCGATCAGTTTCTGAGTTCTTTAGCGCTCGATCAGAGCGCCGGGGTCAATACGCAGAAGACTGCGCTCAATGCCTTGGTTTTTATGTACCATAAGTTTTTGAAGATTGAGCTAGGTGATCTTGATTTCAAGCTGAGCAACCGGCCGCAAACAATTCCTACGGTATTTAGTCATGCCGAGGCGCTGGCGGTAATAGGTAAGTTAGATGGCGTTTACCTTATGCTAACAAAGCTGATGTATGGGGCTGGCCTTAGGGTCATGGAGGCGGTTCGTTTGCGGGTTCAAGACATCGACTTTGCAAATAACTGCCTAATAGTGCGTGAGTCTAAGGGGCTAAAGTGGCGGCGCACGCTGCTTCCCAAGTCCTTGATTGAGCCCTTAAAAGTTCAAATAGACTATGCACTCGCGCTGCACGCGAAAGATCTTGAAGAGGGCTATGGGGCGGTCTATCTTCCGGGTGCCTTGGCACGTAAGTATCCGAATGCTGCAACAGCCCCTGCATGGCAATACGTGTTTCCGGCGAATTCGCTTTCGAAGGACCCGCGAGCTGGTATTTATCGCCGTCACCATTTAGGTGAGCGTGCGGTTCAACGGAAGATTAAAGAGGCTTTGAAGCTCGCTAACATATATAAAAAGGCTGGCTGCCATACCTTTAGGCACAGTTTTGCTACCAACCTACTACGAGCGGGAACAGACATTAGGGCAATTCNGGAAATGTTGGGGCATTCCAATATTTCAACCACCCAGATCTACACACACGTTGTTGGCATACAGGAGCGAGGTGTCGTAAGTCCGGTCGATATATAACAATGCTAAAAAAGGGGCTTTACGCCCCTTCATTCAAAACCTTAAGAGCAAGGTTTTTACTGGGCCTGGCTCTCTAGGTATTCATCATAGTTACCGTTAAAGTCGACTATGCCATCAGGCGTAATCTCGATAATACGTGTCGCCAAAGATGAAACAAATTCTCTATCGTGAGAAACGAACAGTAGAGTTCCTTCAAACTTTTCTAGCGCCATATTCAAGGATTCAATAGACTCCATGTCCAAGTGGTTAGTCGGCTCATCCATCACAAGAATATTTGGCTTCTGAAGCATGATCTTGCCAAATAGCATCCTGCCCTGCTCTCCACCCGAAATCACTTTGACTGACTTGTTGATATCGTTCTGAGAGAAAAGTAAGCGACCAAGAGTGCCACGAATCACTTGTTCGTCATCACCTTCTTGCCCCCATTCACCCATCCATTCGAATAGATCTTTGTCTTCTTCGAAATCTGAAGCGTGATCCTGAGCGTAGTAACCAATATTGGCATTCTCAGACCACTTTATTGTACCAGCATCATGCTCGATGCTATTTGTAAGGCACTGAAGCATGGTGGTTTTTCCGATACCGTTAGGGCCAATAATCGCGATACGCTCGCCCACTTCAACCATCAGGTTAAGGTCTTTGAAGAGCGTTTCTTCATAGGTCTTGGTCAAGCTTTCAACTTCAAGCGCCATTCGGTGAAGCTTCTTTTCTTGGTTAAAGACGATGAAAGGGTTTTGGCGGCTCGAGGGTTTGATATCATCAAGCTGAATTTTATCAATCTGTTTTGCACGCGAGGTGGCTTGCTTAGATTTAGATGCATTGGCTGAGAAACGAGCGACAAAGGCCTTTAATTCTGAGATCTGTGCTTTCTTCTTCGCATTATCAGACATCTGGCGTTCACGTGCCTGAGTCGATGCAAGCATGTATTCGTCATAGTTGCCCGGATACAGACGTAATTCACCGTAGTCGAGATCAGCCATATGCGTACAAACACTATTTAAGAAGTGTCTATCGTGCGAGATGATGATCATCGTACAGTTACGCTCGTTGAGAACACCTTCTAGCCAACGAATGGTATTAATATCCAGGTTGTTGGTCGGCTCATCGAGCAGCATGATATCGGGTTCAGAGAAAAGTGCTTGCGCGAGTAAGACACGAAGTTTCCAACCCGGTGCAACTTCGCTCATTGGGCCATAATGCTGCTCAACCGGAATACCAACGCCAATCAGTAATTCACCCGCTCTAGATTCTGCACTGTAGCCGTCCATTTCAGCGAATTCAGATTCAAGCTCGCCTGCGCGAATACCGTCTTCTTCACTCATTTCAGGCTTGGCGTAGATCGCATCACGCTCCGCTTTGATTGACCAAAGCTCTTCATGCCCCATGATAACGGTATCGACAACACTAAACTCTTCATAGGCGAACTGGTCCTGCTTTAGCTTACCAATTCGTTCATTAGGGTCTTTAGAGACATTCCCCGAGGTAGGCTCTAAGTCACCGCCCAATATTTTCATAAAGGTTGACTTACCGCAGCCATTGGCACCAATTAGGCCATAGCGGTTGCCCTCACCAAACTTAACTGAAACGTTTTCAAATAACGGCTTTGCGCCAAACTGCATTGTAATATTCGCGGTAACTAACAAGGTATTGCCTCAAGATCTGGGTCATGGTTCAGCTATCTATTAATAGCGGCGCGAATTATGCCACAAAGAAAGCGCTTTCGTTAAACCAAAGCAAAGATTTTTGTATCTCGTTTGCTAAGGGCTTATATCGGGGTGCAATATTCCTCGATCAAAGCTATTATTCGCCCCTTATTTCTGCCGCCAATTCGAGAACAGTAACTTAGCATGAATGTCTCTTCTATTTCGTCAACGCTTATTCCTTCAGTGCCCGCTGACCATAAATACTGGGGCTCCATTCCTCAAGGTGCTAGCGCGGCGACACTTTACGAGTTACTTAATGAGATAGAAGGCTTTTGTTTATATATCGCTAAAGATTCGCAACAAGCCTACGCAATGGAAAGCGCGTTTAAATTCTTTAACGAAGGCAAGCATGAGGTTTATGTTTTCCCTGACTGGGAAACACTTCCCTACGATACATTCTCACCCCATGAAGATATTATTTCTCAGCGTTTGGAAACTCTCAGCAAGCTTCCTCTTGCTAAGCGCGGCTTACTTATCATCCCGCTTAATACGCTATTGCATCGTTTGCCACCAAAAAGCTTTTTGAACGCGCACACCTTTTCTTTAAAGAATGGGCAGACATTTGAGCTTGAAAAGTACCGCCGTATGCTTGAAGAAGTTGGCTACAGAAATGTTAATACCGTTTATGAGCATGGCGAGTACGCAATACGAGGCTCAATCTTTGACCTTTACCCTATGGGCAGTGAAGAACCCGTTCGTATCGAGTTGTTTGATGATGAGATAGAAAGCCTGCGTACATTCGACCCGGATAACCAGCGTTCAAAAAATAAGATCAAATCGCTAAAGATTTTACCTGCAAACGAATTCCCATGGGACGATAAAAGCCGCATGAGTTTTCGGAACCGTTGGTTAGAGCAGTTCCCAAATGCGGCATCAAACTGTCCTTTATATCGAGATATCAAAGACGGAATCAAACCACACGGCGTTGAATATTACAGCCCGCTGTTTTTTGAAGAGATGACAACACTGTTTGACTATTTACCTGAACAGTCACTTGTCATTACGCCAAGTGACATGCCTGAATTGCTAGATCATGTGTGGAGCGATATTAACGGCCGTTACGAAGATCGAAGGCACGATATCCAGCGCCCTATTCTTCCGCCTAGAAACCTGTTCCTGACAACTGACGAATTATTTTCTGATTTAAAGCAACACCCAAGGTTAACCTTATCCACCGCGAGATTAAGTGAAGGTGCAGGTAAATCAAACTTACCTTTTGATGTACTAGGGCAAGTAGGTGTCGATGACAGAAATACCGATCCACTCAGTGCGCTTAAAACGGCAATAGACGCCTTTGCCGGTAAGACGCTGATCATTGCTGAAACCGCGGGCAGACGTGAAGTACTAAGCGAGTTGTTCACACAGTACGCCTTCGCATTCGAAGACACTCAAAGCTGGCAAAGCTTTCTGCAAACAGACAGCCAGGTACAGTTAGTAACTGGCAGTTTGTCGCACGGCTTTATTTCGCAAGAAGCGTCACTTCAGGTTATCACCGAAACAGAATTGTTCGGCCAGCGAGTTGTACAGAGCCGACGCCGTAAGAAATCTAGTGATAATTCTGAAATGATGGTGAAAAACCTGACGGAATTATCCATCGGCGCGCCGGTCGTACATATTGATAATGGCGTTGGCCGCTATCGCGGTTTAGAAACGATCAAAGTGGGTGATCAAGTCGATGAGTTTCTAATGCTTGAGTATGCCAACGAAGCCAAGCTCTATGTTCCTGTATCTAACCTCAACCTTATTTCTCGATATAGCGGAACTGACGAATCACTCGCTCCGCTGCACCGTCTGGGAACTGAAAAGTGGAGTGCAGCAAAGCAAAAAGCCTTAGAGAAAATTCGTGATACGGCCGCAGAATTGCTCGAAGTTTATGCAAAGCGTGAAGCACGCTCCGGATTTAAATGTGATAAACCTGGTGAAGCTTACCGCGCCTTCTGCGCCAATTTCCCGTTTGAAGAGACACCCGATCAGCAAGCTGCGATTAAGGCAGTGCTTCGCGATATGACACGCGAACAGCCGATGGACCGGCTCGTCTGCGGAGACGTTGGTTTTGGTAAAACTGAAGTGGCGATGCGTGCCGCATTTGTCGCAACCTACTCGGGTAAGCAGGTCGCAGTGCTCGTTCCTACGACACTTCTTGCGCAGCAGCATTACGAGTCTTTCCAAGATCGATTTGCAGGCACGGCGGTTAAAGTCGATGTGCTATCAAGATTCAACTCTCCAAAAGATCAGGCTAAAGCGCTGGAAGACCTAAAGGCTGGAAAAATAGATATTATTGTCGGTACCCACAAGCTGATTCAAAAAGATGTTAAGTACAAAGACCTTGGTCTTTTGGTTATTGACGAAGAACATCGATTCGGTGTGCAGCAGAAAGAAAAGATTAAGTCTTTCCGCAGCGACGTAGATATTTTAAACCTTACCGCCACGCCAATACCGCGTACTTTAAATATGGCGATGGGCGGCATACGCGATCTATCGATTATCGCCACACCACCTGCTAAGCGTCTGTCAGTAAAAACTTTCGTTCGTGAGCGCGAAGATGCTTTGATCAAAGAGTCTCTCTTGCGTGAGATTCTGCGTGGTGGTCAGGTTTACTACTTATTTAACGATGTTAAAAATATTCATAAAGAAGCTGAGTACTTAACTAAACTGGTACCTGAAGCGCGAGTTGGCATTGCCCACGGTCAAATGCGTGAGCGTGAACTTGAAACCGCGATGTCAGACTTTTATCACCAGCGCTTTAATGTTTTAGTTTGCTCAACCATCATTGAGACCGGCATCGATATTCCTAATGCCAACACCATCATGATAGACCGAGCTGATAAGTTCGGCTTGGCACAGCTACACCAGTTACGTGGACGCGTCGGACGATCACACCACCAGGCTTACGCCTATCTCATGACACCCAGCTCTAAAAAACTTAGTGGCGATGCTGAAAAACGACTTGAAGCAATTGTTGCCTCGCAAGAACTTGGGGCGGGCTTCATGTTGGCAACGCACGACCTAGAGATACGTGGTGCAGGTGAACTATTAGGTGAAGAACAAAGCGGCCAGATTCAGAATATCGGTTTTACCCTATATATGGACTTGCTAGATCAAGCCGTTAAATCGCTTAAACAAGGAAAAGAGCTCGACCTTGAGAACCCAATGCATGGCACCGAGGTGAACCTGCGTATTCCCGCAATTATTCCTGACGAATATTTACCAGACGTACATATGCGTTTAGTACTCTATAAACGTATTGCTAACGCTGCCGATAAGGACGGCCTAAAAGACATTCAAGTCGAAATGATTGACCGCTTCGGTATGTTACCTGACGCTGTGAAAAACCTAATGCGTCAAACAGAGCTGAAGCTCAAAGCCGATCCTGTTGGCATCGATAAAATCGACGCAGGCGAGACCTCCGGTAGTTTTGAGTTTTCAAAAGACACGAAAGTCGACCCCTTGGCCATCGTTCAGCTAGTGCAAAAGAACCCGATAAAGTACAAGCTAGAAGGCGCCACAAAACTTAAGTTTGAGCTTGAGGCCAAGAACGCAGAAGAGAAATTAAGTGAGATTGAAGCGCTGATTGCGTTATTGAGCAAGGCCCCGACTTAGCCTCAGCTGTAGGCAGAGCCTTCCACGGCTCGCTGGCAGGTTAGCACGAGTCAGGTTCACAGCGAGATATATGCTTACTTAACACACTTCCCCTCTCTAAGCCCCTGAACTTGCTCATCACTATAGCCCAAAGACTTTAATACATCTGAGGTATCTGCCCCCAAAGGTCTCCCTGCTTGCTTTATGCCTTCAGACTTAAATGGCAATGCGCTATTTATTTGTTGAATCTCGTTGCCTGTCTCATCTACAGCGGTGGTAATCATGCCCCGCGCTATGAAGTGAGGGTGCGCTGCAGCCTGGTTGATACTCAATACAGGTTCTACACAAGCATCTAAGTTGCCAAAGACGTCATTCCAGTGAGCTTGGTCTTTTTCGATCACTTTTGCTGCAATTGCTGCCTTGATTTCTGTTTGGGTTTCGGCTCGTTGGTCGGCAATCTTATTCTGGTAAGCTGTCAAACCTAGGGTAGATAGCAAAACCATCGCGAAGTTTGGTTCCAGGCTACCGACCGAAATATACTTGCCA
>NZ_LWGG01000731.1:0-9730 GCF_001635365.1 Oleiphilus sp. HI0128
TATGCATTAAACAAGGGAGTCTAGACTCTATGATGTACATTTTCACCCTATAATGGTAAAAGCTGCGACAGATGCTAAAAAACAGGAATTAAAAAAGAAAAATTGGTCGGGATGGCGGGATTCGAACCCACGACCACATGTCCCCCAGACATGTGCGCTACCAGGCTGCGCTACATCCCGAACGGTGTGAAACAAGAATTTGTTCACCAGGTTGATACTAGGTATCAGCTTACATGGGGGTAATCGACGGGTTTTAGGCCTGTCGACTTAAGTCGCGGGTATAATACCTTATGACGCTTTAGAAATAAATAAAAAACGCCGATAGTATCGGCGTTTTTTAAGATTACCTTATTACTTGAAAGCTTAGCTGTTTAGTACGTCTAAAACTTCTTCAAGCTCAGTGATCATTTGCTTGATCAATTCAGAGTTTTGCCCTGCAGGGCCCTCATCACCTTCATTGTGCAGTTTTTGCTTGGCACCACCGATGGTATAGCCTTGATCGTACAATAAACTACGAATTTGACGAATAGTCATGACGTCCTGGCGCTGATAATAACGACGATTTCCACGACGCTTTACCGGTGACAGTTCATCAAACTCTTGCTCCCAATAACGTAGAACATGAGCTTTGACTCCACATAAGTCGCTTACTTCTCCAATAGTGAAATAGCGCTTACCCGGAATCGGGGGTAATTCATTATTGTGACTGGGTTCCAGCATATTCTTCTACTTTTGCCTTTAATTTTTGTCCGGGTCTGAAAGTAACAACGCGTCTGGCAGAAATAGGAATTTCTTCACCAGTTTTAGGGTTACGTCCAGGCCTTTGTTTCTTATCGCGTAGGTCAAAATTACCGAAGCCAGATAGCTTCACCTGTTCATTGTGACCTAGGGCTCCAACAATTTCATCAAAGAACGCTTCCACCATTTCTTTGGCTTCGCGCTTATTTAGTCCAACTTCGTCGTATAGGCTTTCGGCCATATCAGCTTTTGTTAAAGCCGCCATGCGCTAGCTCCTTAATTTAGCTCCAAACTTAGCACTGAGTGCTGACACAATACGCTCAAAGGACTCGTTGATTTCTTCATCATTAAGAGTGCGATCACTTCGCTGCCATACCAGACCGAGGCCTAGACTCTTTCCGTTTTCAGCAAGATTATCACCTGAATAAACATCAAACACATTGAGATTAACCAGGTCTTCACCGGCATTATCTCTAACAATCTGCTCAACGTCTCGGAACGGTATCTCGTGATCGATCAATATTGCCAAATCCCGTCTAACTTCTGGGTATTTTGACACGCCATCAAAACTCGGCACTTGTCCTTGAACGGTTTCAATTAAGCATAGTTCAAACAAATAAACTGAGCCATTTAAATCCAAGGATTTTTGTAATTTAGGGTGAATAGCCCCTAAATAGCCGATTTTTTTACCATTTTTTACAATCTGTGCAGTCTGCCCAGGGTGTAAAGCAGCATGTTCACCCTTCTCGAAAGCGACTGTCGGGTCAATTGAGAACAATAAATTCTCAAGATCGGCCTTCACATCAAAGAAGTCGATTGCTCTGCTTTCATTACACCAGTTTTCGTTTTGAACAGTGCCTGAGACAACGCCCGAGATCATTCTAGTTTGAACAATCTCTTCGCCTTCTTGAACAAACTTTAGACCTGTCTCAAAAAACTTAACTCGGGGCTGCTGGCGCTTCTGGTTGTAGCTTAGTGCTTTTAGCAAGCCAGGCCATAAAGACGTTCTCATCACAGCCAAATCAGCTGAGATTGGGTTTGCCAAAGCGATACCCTGCTCTTCAGGCGTCACGAGCTTTTGTGTTTCTTCGTCAACAAAGCTGTAAGTGATTGCCTCCTGATAACCTAAACTCACCAAACGATCAGCCAGGTAGTCCTGCGGGAAGATATCTTCGTCGACGGCCCGCAGCTTCATTGAGCCTAATGCAGTCGTTTTAGGTAGTTTGTTATAGCCGTAGACCCGACCAATTTCTTCAATCAGGTCTGGTTCAATGGCAATATCGAAACGATAGCTTGGCACAGCAAAGGTCCACTGCCCCTCTGCTCGATCAACAACTTCAAGCCCAAGGCGCGTTAGAATCTCTTCTATTTCAGCTGTCTCTACCTTCAAGCCTAAGAGCGACTCAACTTTAGTTTCACGCAAGGTCACAGTCGAAGACTTAGGAAGCGTCTCTGCATCACTTTCTTCAACGATTGGGCCAGCTTTGCCGCCGACAATATCGATTAATAAGCGCGTTGCACGTTCCATTGCCTCGTGCTGCAGCGCATAATCAACACCTCGTTCAAAACGGTGTGAAGAGTCTGTATGCAAGCCATAAGAGCGTGCTTTACCCGCAATCGCCAAGGGTGCAAAGAAGGCACATTCCAAAAAGATGTTCTGAGTTGTAGCGCTAACACCTGAGGCTTCGCCACCCATGATACCTGCGATTGCAAGTGGAGTGTTTTCATCTGCAATAACCAAGGTGTCATCACGAAGTTCAACTTCCTGACCATCCAACAAGGTTAGTTTTTCAGCATTTTCAGCTTGACGTACATTGATTGAGCCATTCAGCTTATCTAAATCAAATGCATGCATTGGCTGACCGAGCTCAAGCAAAATATAGTTGGTTACGTCAACGGCAGGATCAATACTACGTAAACCGCAGCGACGTAACTTTTCTTGCAGCCATAATGGTGAAGGCTTAGTTAGGTCGACACCTTCAATGACGCGTCCCAAGTATTTAGGGCAGCCCTCTGTGTCTTGTAAGTTTACCTTGAAGGTAAGTTCACTCTCTGAAACCACTGACTCAATCTGTGGCTTAGTGACATTCTCTTTATTCAAGACACCGACTTCGCGAGCAAGACCCGCAATAGACAAACAGTCACTTCTGTTTGGCGTTAAATCAACATCGATACAGTTATCATCTAAACCTAGGTATTCGCGAATACAAGCACCTACGGGTGCATCAACAGGCAATTCCATCAAACCATCTGAAGATTCAGCCAAACCAAGCTCTGACTCGGCACTCAACATACCGAATGACTCAACGCCACGCAGCTTAGCTTTCTTAATCTTAAAGTTACCTGGCAACACAGCACCAATTTTCGCGAAGGGTACTTTTAAACCTTCTCTCACGTTCGCAGCACCACACACTACCTGGACGGTCTCTTTTCCGTCACTCACCTGACAAACGCTTAACTTGTCAGCATCAGGGTGCTGTTCTTTGCTGAGCACTTCGCCTACAACGACGCCGGTAAATTCACCCGCTACCGGGTCCATGCCATCTACTTCTAAGCCAGCCATGGTGATTTGATGGAGTAGATCATCTGTACCAATAGAAGGGTTTACCCACTCTCTGAGCCACTGTTCACTAAATTTCATTGCTCTACTATCCTGACTAACTTAGTTAAATTGCTTGAGGAAACGAAGGTCGTTTTCAAAGAACATTCTTAGGTCGTTTACGCCATAGCGCAACATAGCCAAGCGTTCTACACCTAAACCAAAGGCAAAGCCTGAGTATTTTTCGGAATCAATACCACTGGACTCAAATACTTTCGGGTGGACCATGCCACAGCCCATCACTTCTAGCCACTTGGTATTGCCGTCAGCGTCTTTACCCCACTCGATATCCACTTCTGCTGAAGGTTCGGTAAATGGGAAGTAAGAAGGACGGAAACGAACAGCCAGGTCTCGCTCAAAAAACACCTGAAGGAAATCTTCAATGGTACTCTTTAGGTCAGCAAAACTAACATTCTCTTCCACCAGCAGGCCTTCAACCTGATGGAACATCGGCGTATGCGTTTGGTCGGAGTCGCAACGGTATACACGGCCCGGACAGATCATACGAAATGGTGGCTCTCCCTTCTCCATCGTGCGTACTTGCACAGGTGAAGTGTGAGTTCTTAATAAGGTATTTGCATCAAAGTAAAAGGTGTCGTGCATAGCACGTGCCGGGTGATGCCCCGGGATATTCAAAGCTTCGAAGTTATGGTAATCATCTTCGATTTCCGGGCCTACTTCTACTGAGTAACCGGCTCTGGCAAAAAACTGCTCAATTCGGCGCATTGTTTTGGTTACCGGGTGCAAACCACCGGTATCGCTTGCGCGGCCTGGCAAGGTGACATCCACAGCTTCTGAACGGAGCTTGTTCTCAAGCTCAGCTGTTTCAAGGGACTCTTTCTTGGCTAACAGTTTTTCCAAGACACCTTCTTTGGCTTCGTTTATCTTTGCTCCGGCCGCTGGTCTTTCAGACGCATCTAACTTACCCAATGTTTTGAGTAGCTGGGTGATTTCACCCTTCTTGCCTAGGTAATCAACTCTGACCTGGTCCAATTCTTGAATTTTTTCCGCTGCATCTACAGCGCTAATGGCGCGTTGAACAAGTTGTTCAAGGTTTTCCATTACTGCTCTCCGAAAAAACAGTACTCAAAATAAAAATAGGGGGTGAGTTGTCTCGCCCCCTATCCAGCTATTACTTATGTTTCAACGAGTGTTGAACTAAGTCTTAGTTTGCTAGTGCAGCTTTAGCCTTTTCAACAACAACAGTAAATACTGCTGCGTCGTTCATTGCTAAGTCAGCTAATACTTTACGGTCGATCTCAACGTTAGCTTTTTTCAAGCCAGCGATTAATCGGCTGTATGACAAACCGTTTAAACGTGCACCAGCATTGATACGCGCGATCCATAGACGACGGAACTGACGCTTACGCTGACGACGGTCACGGTATGCATATTGACCTGCTTTAATTACGGCTTGCTTAGCTACGCGATAGATACGGCTACGAGCTCCGTAATAACCTTTAGCTTGCTTTAATACTTTCTTGTGGCGACGGTTCGCCTGGACACCACGTTTTACGCGAGGCATATTTGACTCCTTACTAAACTATATTTTAATGGCTAAAAATTAAATACGAAGCATACGCTTGATTGAAGACTGATCAGAGTCTGCAACCTGCTTGCATCCACGTAGCTGACGCTTACGCTTTGGTGATTTTTTAGTCAAAATATGGCTAGTAAAGGATTGCTTGTGCTTGAATCCGTTAGCTGTTTTCTTAAAGCGTTTTGTAGCACCGCTTTTTGCTTTCATTTTAGGCATAATATCTCACTCCGCATTGGAAAAATTAACAAAAATAGCAACCGCGCTATTTTCTCTTTTTCGGGGCCAACACCATCATCATTTGCCGACCTTCCATTTTAGGTCGCTGCTCAACAGTTCCGTACTCTTCCAAGTCTGTTTCGACTCGTTCAAGTAGCTTCATGCCGATTTCCTGATGTGCCATTTCACGACCGCGGTAACGAATCGTCACCTTGGCCTTGTCCCCACCTTCAAGGAAACGTATCAGGTTGCGTAGTTTTACCTGATAATCCCCCTCTTCCGTCCCTGGTCGTAACTTAATTTCTTTAACTTGAGTCTGCTTCTGCTTTTTCTTCTGGGCAGCTTTCTGCTTCTTCTCTTCAAATACTTTTTTACCGTAATCCATGATTTTACACACAATCGGATCACTGTTGGCAATTTGAACCAAATCTAAACTTACTTGTGTGGCACGAGCCAGCGCGTCTTCTATCGGAACAATACCTAACTGCTCACCATCTTCTGCTATAAGACGAACTTCCGTTGCTTCGATATTCTCGTTGATCAACGCTTTTTTTGACTTGCCACTTTGGTTATTACGCTTAATGTCTATTTCTCCACATTAAAAATGCAAACATAGATGAGGTGCACATTTTATACTGCTTACTCACCAGAATTTGCGATACGACCTTTCTGTACAAAATCTTCTTTGAAGACCGCGAGAACATCTTCTAAAGGCATCACGCCAAGATCCTCTCCCTTACGAGTACGAATAGCCACTGTATTATTTTCAACTTCCTTATCACCCACAACAAGTAAATAAGGAATCTTGTTAATTGTGTGCTCGCGAATTTTAAAGCCGATCTTCTCGTTTCTCAAGTCCAGATGTGCTCTATATCCCGCTTCTTCGATATTTTTATGTATTTTTTTGCAATATTCGCTCTGTTTATCGGTAATATTCAGTATTGCGACTTGTTCAGGCGCCAACCAGAATGGAAATGCACCTTCGTACTGTTCGATCAAAATACCGATAAATCGCTCAAAAGAACCTAACACAGCACGGTGTAACATGACCGGAGTTTTACGTTCCTGATGATCACTTACATATTGGGCGTCTAGTCGACCCGGCATCGAAAAGTCTACTTGAATCGTTCCACACTGCCATACTCGGCCTAAACAATCCTTCAAAGAGAATTCAATCTTAGGGCCGTAAAACGCTCCCTCACCAGGCAATAAATCCCACTTCAAGCCTTTAGCGTCCAGAGATTCTGCTAAGGCTGCTTCGGACTTATCCCAAACCTCATCTGAACCAACGCGTTTCTCTGGTCGCGTAGATAGCTTGTAAAGAATCTCGCTAAAGCCAAAATCTTGATAAACTTCGTGCAACATATCGATAAAGGAAGATACTTCTTCCTGAATCTGCTCTTCAGCACAGAAAATATGCGCATCATCCTGAACAAAACCACGCACTCGCATAATACCGTGCAAAGCGCCAGATGCTTCATTTCTATGGCAAGAACCAAACTCGGCAAGACGTAAGGGCAACTCCTTATAACTCTTCAAGCCTTGATTAAATACCTGAACGTGGCATGGGCAGTTCATCGGCTTGATTGCAAAGTCTGCGTTCTCTGAGTGAGTAGTAAACATCTGCTCACTAAATTTATCCCAGTGGCCCGACTTCTCCCATAGCGTACGCTCAACCACTTGAGGCGTCTTAATTTCTTTATAACCATACTTGCGCTGCTTGGTACGCATGTAGTTTTCGATAGTCTGGTAGATACTCCACCCCTTGTCATGCCAGAAGACCATACCTGGCGCCTCATCCTGCATGTGGAATAAGTCTAACTTCTTACCTATTTTACGATGGTCTCGCTTTTCGGCTTCTTGTAAGCGATTCAAATATTGCTTTAGCTGCTTCTTATCTGCCCAAGCTGTACCGTAGATACGCTGCAACATTTTGTTGTCAGAATCGCCACGCCAGTACGCGCCAGAAATACGCATTAGTTTAAAATGATGGCAGAATTTCATGTTCGGCACGTGAGGGCCGCGGCACATATCTATATATTCTTCATGGTGATACAAAGCTGGCGTATCGGTCTTGGCGATATTTTCGTCAAGAATTTCCATTTTATAAGTTTCACCACGCGCTTCGAAAGCATCTCGTGCTTCTTGCCAGCTTACGGTCTTCTTAACAACGTCATAGCTCTTCTTAGCAAGCTCAAGCATACGCTTCTCGAGGGCTGCCATATCTTCTTCAGTGAGACGATGCTCTAAATCAACATCATAGTAGAAGCCATTTTCAATCGTTGGGCCAATCGCCATTTTGACATCAGGCCAAAGCTGCTTAATTGCGTGACCAACAAGGTGAGCGCATGAGTGACGCAATATTTCAAGGCCATCTTCATCTTTTGCAGTGATAATACTTAGTGTGGAATCTTCTTGAATCAACTCACAAGCATCGACCAATACATCATTTACGCGACCAGCGATGGTTGCCTTGGCAAGACCTGGACCTATATCTGCAGCAACATCCAATACGGATACAGCATTTTCAAACGAACGTTGACTACCATCAGGAAGCGTAATAACTGGCATATCTACCTCAAAATCAGTGGTGGCCCTTACTAAAGGTCACATGAGTTAAAAATTAAAAAATTACAAGCGCGCGATTCTAAACAAAAAACAAGTAAATTTGTACCGATATCTCCAAGTTTACGTTGATCGATGCACATCAATACTAAAACTGCGACCTTATTCCTAAGTGGCTCCAAAAAAGAAAAAACCCCGACACTCATTGAGTATCGGGGTTTTTAGACTCCTTAAGATTAAGCAGCAGCTTTTGCCAGCTTAGCTCTTTCTTTTGCAGCAATCTTATCAGGGCGAACAAGGAAGCGTGCCATCGCGGGTAGCAACCACAAGCTGCCAACCATGTTCCACAAGAACATAAAGAACAGCAGGATCCCCATATCTGCCTGGAATTTAATTGGCGAGAATATCCAAGTAAATACACCCAAACCAAGGGTCATACCCGTAAAGCAGACCGCTTTACCTGTCGTTCTAAGCGTCTGAAAGTAAGCCTCTTGTAAGACCACACCTTGTTTCAGTTTAGTCTCTAACTGACTATAGATATAGATACCATAATCGACACCAATCCCCACACCCAAGGCAATAACAGGAAGTGTCGCAACTTTAATACCAATACCCAATTGAGCCATAAGCGCTTCACACAGAACCGAGGTAAGTGCCAAAGGTGTAACGATACAAATAACAGCAGCTAAAGACCTGAACGTAATCAGACACAAAATACTAACGACCGAGTAAACAGAGGCTAACATGACATTCTTAGCCTTGGAAATAACCTCGTTAGTCGCCGCTTCAACACCTGCATTACCTGCCGCAAGTAAGAACTGGTAGTTTTCACTTGGGTACTGATCGATCAAGTCTTCCATCGTGTCGATCACAGTATCAAGCGTATCGGCCTCATGATCCTCCAAGAAGATGATCATTGGCGTCATACTACAGTCTGAATTAACCAGGCCTGAAGGTGCTCGCTGTATAGAAGAGTTAATAATTGACTCATTTCGGGATATTTCAAACCACTTCAAGCTTCCCTCATTGAGCGCTTTAGTCACCAATTTGGACACTGAGACCAAAGAAGCGGTAGATTCAACGCCTGGTGTATTTTCCAAACGCCATTGCATACGATCCATGACATCCATTAACTCATAGGTCGAACACATTTCTTTTGGCGTTTTAATCATCACAACCATAATATCGGCGCTGGTACTATAGTTGCTGATAATATAGTCGTTATCTAAATTGTAGCGAGAGTCAGGTCGCAGCTCTGGCGCACCTTTATCCAAGTCACCTATTTTAAGATCTTTCTGGTAGTAGAGACCTATACCACAACCCAGTATTGCAATAAGCACTGAAATCGGTGCCACACTTGGGTGAGCCATAAATGAAAGTGCGCGCCACTTTTTGTCACCATGAAGTTCAACATGCTTAGCATGCTTCAGGCCACCTTTACTCAAACCAGAGTACGAAACGATCACTGGATGGAGAACAAGGTTGGTAACAATAATAACCGCCACACCTACACCTGCGGCAACAGCGAGATCTTTAATCACGTCAATTTCAATGAACAATAATGTCAAAAAGCCAATCGCATCTGAAAGCAAAGCCAGAATACCCGGCCTTACAAGCTGTCTAAAAGTCAAACGACAAGCCATTAGCGGGTTATAACCATGAGCCTGCTCAACCGCAACCCGGTTAACTATCTGCACACCGTGACTAATACCAATCGCAAATACCAGGAATGGCACCAGTACAGAATAAGGATCTAAACCATAGCCAAGTAAGTTCAATATACCTAGCTGCCAAACCACCGCAATAATAGAGGTAACAATAGGTACCAATGTACCGACCATACAGCGAGAGTAGACAAACAAAAATGTTAAAGTTAGTCCGATTGTAATTAATGCAAAGACCGCAACCGCACTAATCCCTTCGATCAAATCACCAACTTTTTTTGCAAAGCCGATAATATGCACATTAATATTTGGATTTTTTGCTGTGTACTGGTTACGAACTTTGTCTTCTAACTTTAAAGAAAAGTCTTTGTAATCAAGAGGTTCATTTGTTTCTGGATTAATTTCAAA